>CAYGPI010000070.1:0-13647 GCA_964351745.1 uncultured Francisellaceae bacterium | reverse complement strand
TATTAGAGTTGGCTGGTGGCATGCGAGATTCACGTCAAATTAAGGCGGTTATCCCTGGAGGATCTTCCGTGCCCGTTATTCCTGGAAACATCATGATGGATGTTGACATGGATTACGATTCCATATCTAAAGCCGGTAGTATGCTTGGTTCAGGGGCTGTGATAGTGATGGATGAATCTACTTGCATGGTACGTGTTCTTCAGCGTATTTCTTATTTTTACTTTGAGGAATCTTGTGGCCAATGCACACCTTGTCGTGAAGGGACCGGATGGTTGTATCGAATGGTTAAAAAGATTGAAGACGGTCATGGAACGATGGAAGATTTAGAAAGGCTAGATAATATAGCATTGAATATCATGGGGCGCACCATCTGCGCTTTAGGGGATGCTGCTGCTATGCCTGTAAGAAGTTTTATTCAACATTTTCGCGATGAATTTGTTCATCATATTGAACATAAAAGCTGCATGGTATGATTGGGGTCATTTGTGAATAAAGTTAACATCGAGATTGATGGTCAGAATTTGCAAGTAAATCAAGGTTCGATGGTGATCGAAGCTGCGGATAGTGCAGGGATTACCATCCCTAGATTTTGTTACCACAAGAAATTGTCTGTTGCTGCGAATTGTCGTATGTGTTTGGTTCAAGTCGAAAATGCGCCAAAACCACTACCAGCTTGTGCAACCCCTGTCTCTGAAGGTATGAAGGTTCAAACAAAATCTAAAATAGCCATGGATGCTCAAAAATCAGTGATGGAGTTTTTGCTGATAAATCATCCATTAGATTGTCCTATCTGTGATCAAGGTGGTCAATGTGAGCTGCAAGATGTTGCCTTAGAGTATGGCAAAGATGTCTCCAGATTTTCTGAAGGTAAACGGTCTATACAAGATAAAGACATCGGTCCTTTAATTGCAACTGAAATGACTCGTTGTATTCACTGTACTCGATGTGTTCGTTTTGGCGAAGAAGTTGCTGGATTAAGAGAGCTTGGCGCTACCGGCCGTGGTGAGCATATTTCTATTGGTACTTTTATAGAAAACAGCGTTGATTCTGAGTTATCAGGAAACGTGATTGATATTTGTCCAGTCGGGGCCTTAACCTCAAAGCCTGCACGATTTTCTGCTCGTGCATGGGAGCTAAAATCTCGAGCAGGGATTGCAGCTCATGATGGTTTAGGTTCGCACTTGTTTCATTACACACATCACAACAAAGTTGTGAAATCAGTGCCTAGAGAAAATGAATCTCTGAATGAAGTTTGGCTAAGTGATAGAGACCGTTTTAGTTACGAAGCTTATCATCATCCTGAGCGGTTGCAAGAGCCGGAAATGAAAGTGGATGGTCGATGGCAGAAGGTTTCGTGGGAAGTCGCATTAAAGGCAACCTCTGAACGTCTTCAAAAGGTGATCCATGATCATGGGCCTTCACAGATAGGAGCACTTGCTAATGCTAGCTGCACAACAGAAGAATATTATTTGCTCCAAAAATTAGTTCGGGCTCTTGGCTGCAAGAATATCGACTATCGCTCAAACGTTATGGATGCTCAGTTACAAGAAAGCTACCATGCTGCATTTACACAGCCTCTCGATCAGCTAGAAAATAATCGTACAATCTTGTTGGTCGGCTTCCATCCACGTATGGAAGTGCCTCTATTTAACCAAAGGTTAATCAAAGCTCAAAAGCATGGATGTGATATTTATGGCATTCAAAGCTTTGCTGATAAAACTCGTTATCCGCTAACTTTTGAATGGTTAGTCGATAAAGGTGATTTTGCACCTAAGTTAATGGCTTTAACCAAAGCTCATTGTGAACTCACTAAGACACAAATTCCTGCCTCATTAGAAGGCTTATTTCTTGGGGTTCAAGTTGAAGAGCAAGACAAAATCTTCGCGCTAAACTTGAACCAAGAAGGCGCAAAATCTGTCATCATCGGTGAGGACGTTTATACCCATCCT
Organism: uncultured Francisellaceae bacterium; assembly: GCA_964351745.1. Classification (GTDB taxonomy): domain Bacteria; phylum Pseudomonadota; class Gammaproteobacteria; order Berkiellales; family Berkiellaceae; genus CAYNJF01. The sequence goes on along the minus strand of CAYGPI010000070.1, from coordinate 11,698 downwards.
CAAGCAAGTCTTATTCGAAACCTCTGTGCTTTGTTAGCAAAATCTATGGATGCGAATCTTGAAGAGTGTGCACAAGGGGCGAATGCTCAAGGTGCTAAATTTGCTGGGTTTGCTCCTAACCTCGCCCCAATTGGGACCCAAGCTTTACCGCAGCCTGGTTTGTCAGGCGTCTCTATGCTTTCTGAACCGCTCAAAGCTATGCTACTTATGAATGTTGAGCCTGAGTTTGATTCTTATAACCCTCGTTTGAGTTTGGAAACTTTAAGTCGCAATTCTGATGTGATTTGTTTAACACCCTTTGTGACAGAAACTATGCGTGATTATGCGGATGTCTTGTTACCGATTGTGCCTAATACAGAAACGGATGGTACTTTTGTCAACATGTACGGCCAGCTTCAGTCTTTCAAGGCTGTGAGCTCACCTTTGGCGCAAGCGCGCCCTGCATGGAAAGTTGTGCGAGTTCTCGGGAATTTCTTACATTTGGATGGCTTTGATTACTCACAGACGGCTGAAATCTTAGATGAGCTAGAAGCTGGCTTTAGCGAAATTAAATTGGTGGATAGTAAAATAGATACATGGCTTAAACAGCCTATCTCGAACCAAGATTTCTCTTATGCAGGACTCATTCGTCTTAGCCCAAAAGCCATGTATCGGATTGATAATATTGTCAGGCGCTCAACATCGCTTCAAAAGACTAAAGAAAGTAAAATGATGATGAATATATTCATTCATCCAGAGACATCCTTAAGCCAGCATCTAAAAAATGGTGATCAAGTTAAGGTCATTCAAGACTCTAGACCTGGCAGTCAAGAGTTTACGATCATAGAAGATAACAAGGTGCCTGTAGGCTGCGTGTTGCTATATAGCGGTTTTGACGATAGATGTGATTTGGGTGCACCTTATTCATCCATAGAATTACAAAAGCTTAGCGAAGGATAGTGCATGTTTGAAAATCTTTTTGAATTGGCGTGGATTATAACCAAGATAGTTATTATTTTGGTACCAGTGATGTTGGCGGTTGCCTATTTCACGCTTGCCGAGCGCAAGGTCATCGGATACATTCAGGGGCGCATTGGACCAAATCGAGTGGGGCCACTAGGTTTACTACAACCCATTGCTGATGCTCTGAAGCTAATGTTTAAAGAGATTATTCTGCCAACCAAATCTAATAAGCTTCTTTATTTATTAGCACCGGTCATTACTTTTGCACCTGCACTTGTCGCTTGGTCAGTCATTCCCTTTGATATGGGGTGGGTATTGGCTGATATCAATGTTGGTTTACTGTTTTTGTTAGCGATGACCTCTATTGGCGTTTACGGCGTAATCATTGCAGGTTGGGCTTCAAATTCTAAGTATGCTTTTATTGGTGCTTTGCGAAGTGCCGCACAGGTTGTTTCTTATGAAATTGCCATGGGCTTTTCTTTGGTTGGTGTCTTACTGGCTGCTGGCAGCATGAATTTAAGCCAAATTGTGCTTGCCCAAAGTGGTGGTTTTTTGCATTGGTATTGGTTGCCACTATTTCCGTTATTTGTTGTCTATTGGATTTCAGTCATAGCCGAGACGAATCGAGCTCCCTTTGATGTAGCTGAAGGAGAGTCAGAGATCGTTGCAGGATTTCATGTGGAATATGCAGGCATGACTTTTGCCATATTCTTTTTAGCTGAATATGCAAATATGATTTTGCTAGGTTGCTTGGCAACCATCATGTTCTTGGGCGGGTGGCTCTCTCCTTTTGAGAATGTTCCAGTGTTAGGTGAAGCTTTGGCTTTTGTGCCAGGTGTTATTTGGTTTGTAGCTAAAACTTGTCTTTTCTTGTTTACATATCTTTGGTTTAGAGCAACTTTTCCTCGTTACCGTTATGATCAAATCATGCGTTTAGGCTGGAAAGTATTTATCCCTGTGACTCTGTGTTGGGTTATCGTGACTGCTGTTGCAGTTAAACTTCAAATTGGCCCATGGTTTAGTGCGTAAGGTGAGTTGAGTGATTAGACGGATTAAATATTATCTAAAAAGTTTTTTACTTTTTGAATTGTTAAAAGGCCTAGCTTTAACTGGCAGACATTTGTTTAAGCGAAAAATTACAATTCAATATCCTGAGGAGCAGACACCTAAGTCAGCTCGCTTTAGAGGTCTTCATGCTCTTAGGCGCTATCCTAATGGAGAAGAGCGTTGTATTGCCTGTAAGCTTTGCGAAGCTGTATGTCCTGCTTTAGCGATTACGATTCATTCGCAAGAGAGAGCTGATGGGACAAGAAGAACGTCTCGATATGAAATTGATTTGTTCAAATGTATCTACTGTGGCTTTTGTGAGGAATCTTGCCCTGTTGACTCTATCGTGGAAACTTCAGAGTCAAATTATGCCATGTTAGAGCGCGGTCAAAATATATTGGACAAAGAAAAGTTACTTGCCATTGGCGATAAGCTTGAGTCACAGATAGCTAAAGAGCGAGAAGAAGATGCTCCGTTTAGATAGGAAAGCGCAATGATTGAACAATCTATATTTTATGCTTTTGCCACGTTAGCTATTTTTTCTAGCTTGATGGTTGTTTTTGCTAAAAATCCAGTGCGAGCTGTTTTGTTTTTAGTCCTTTCCTTTTTCGCGATGGCTGCCATATGGATGATGCTTGAAGCCGAATTCTTAGCCATTACATTAGTCTTGGTTTATGTCGGTGCTGTGATGGTTCTTTTCTTATTTGTTGTCATGATGCTAGATATTGAGGTTGGTAATTTACATATTTTAAATAGGCGACATATCCCACTAGGGTTGCTCATGTTAGCTCTTTTGATAAGTGTCTTTGTGATGGCTGTTGGGCCACACCATTTTGGTGAGGAGATTGTTTCTGTGCCAGAAAGAGCTGCAGCTTCATATAATAACGTTGAAAGTTTAGGTGAACTGATATACACAAACTACGTGATGCCTTTTGAAATTGCTGGTGTCATTTTGCTCGTTGCTATGATTGCCGCCATTGCTTTGACTTTTAGAGGTCATCGAAGCAAAAAACAAACGGTTAGCGAGCAAACCTACGTGACTAAAGCAGATAGACTTCAAATTGTGAAAATGCAAGGGGAGAGTGACAGCTTATGATTGCTCTAGATCATTACTTATTATTAAGCGCTGTTATTTTTAGTATTGGGGTGGCAGGCATATTTATCAACCGAAACAACTTAATTGTTCTTTTGATGTGTGTAGAGCTTATTTTACTTGCTGTAAATACTAATTTTATTGCTTTTTCTCATTTTGGTCAGGATCTACATGGTCAAGTCTTTGTTTTTTTCATTTTAACAGTAGCTGCGGCTGAGGCAGCCATTGGGCTTGCAATTTTAGTCGCTCTATTTAGAAAGCGACGAACCATCAATGTTGAAGAAATTGATTTACTAAAGGGATAATATGGAACAAACAATTGGTCATTATTGTTTAGGTATTGTTTTAGCCCCTTTATTTGCGGCTATCACTTCTGGGCTCTTTGGAAAAAAAATTGGTCGAAAAGGTGCTCACTGGGTCACTATTTTAGGCATCGCTTTATCTTTTTTGCTTTCTTGCGCTGTTCTTAAGGAAGTTCTATGGGGCGCAGGTAGCTTTCCTTTAGATCTCACTTTATATACATGGGCATCTACCGGCAGTTTAAATCTACAAGTAGGTTTTTTTGTTGATGAGCTTTCTGCCATGATGATGGTGGTCGTTACTTTTGTTTCTTGGATGGTGCACATCTACACTGTTGGCTACATGGAAGAAGATCCTGGCTACCAAAGGTTTTTTAGTTACATCTCATTGTTTACCTTTTCTATGCTTATGCTGGTCATGGCCAATAATTTCATGCAACTGTTCTTTGGGTGGGAAGCTGTTGGTTTGGTTTCATACCTGTTAATTGGGTTTTGGTACAAGAAGCCAACAGCTATTCACGCAAATATGAAGGCTTTCTTAGTGAATAGGGTTGGCGATTTTGGATTCCTATTAGGCATTAGTGGTATTTTATTGCTATTTGGTTCACTGGATTACTCTGCGGTCTTTGAATTGGTGCCCTCTGTTGCTTCTGGCTCGTCTCAGTTTGTCCTATCTTCTGATTGGATGGTTCCAGCTATTACTACAACTTGCATTTTGCTATTTATTGGAGCTATGGGTAAATCTGCACAAGTTCCTTTGCATGTTTGGTTGCCTGATTCCATGGAAGGCCCTACGCCAATCTCCGCTTTAATTCATGCTGCCACGATGGTCACAGCTGGTGTCTTTATGGTGACTCGTTTGTCACCCATTTTTGAGTATTCAGAAACTGCTCTAAACTTCATTTTGGTGATTGGTGCCACCACAGCATTCTTTATGGGATTAATAGGTATCATCAGTAATGACATTAAACGCATTATTGCCTATTCAACCTTATCTCAGTTAGGTTACATGATGTGCGCTGTCGCGGCATCGAGTTACATGGTCGCTATGTTTCACTTGATGACGCACGCATTTTTTAAAGCTCTCTTATTCCTAGGCGCTGGGGCAGTGATTATCGGTATGCACCATAAGCAAGATATTTGGGATATGGGGGGGCTTCGTAAAAAAATGCCGATTACTTTTGGATGTATGCTCATTGGTACTTTAGCTATCATAGGAACGCCATTATTTTCAGGATTCTATTCTAAAGATTTAATTATAGAAGCAGTCAAACATAGCACGTTGCCTGCCTCATCAGTTGCCTATTGGGCGGTTTTGTCAGGTGTGTTTATTACAGCACTCTACTCTTTTAGATTGTTGTTCGTTGTCTTTTACGGCAGCCCAAGAACAACCTCGGCCAAAGAAGCTCATGAAGTTAAGCCGGTCGTTTGGGTTCCACTTATAGCTTTGGCGGTTCCATCAGTGTTGGCTGGCTTAGTCTTTGTTGGTCCCATGTTTAATAACTTTTTTGGCGCATCTATCTCAGTTCATGAGACGCATGCCAGTTTCTCAACACTCAGTGAGCATTTTCATGGCGCTTTCAATATGGCTATTCATGGTCTAACAGGAGCACCTTTCTGGTTGATGATTGCAGGTCTTGTCGTCGCTTGGCTTGGATATGTAAAGCTTACAAATCTACCTGAGAAGTTGAAAGTTATTTTATGGCCGCTGTACAAGGTTTTGGAAAACAAATATTGGTTTGATAGCTTCAATCAATGGGTTGTTGCTGGGGGCACAAAAGCTTTGGGTTGGGCTTTTTGGAAAGTTGGGGATAAAAGCTTGATTGATGGCGCTTTAGTCAATGGATCGGCAAAATCAGTGGCATGGTTCTCAAAAATATTACGCACAGTCCAGACTGGATATATTTACCATTATGCTTTTGCCATGATTGCAGGCCTGATTGGCTTGTTGTTATGGTTGGCTTCCGTTTAAAGAGGAATACTTAAATGTCATCTTTGCCATTGTTGAGCATATTAATTTGGTTACCTATCGTGGGAGCTATGCTCATATTCGTATTAGGCGGGGACGCGAAGCCTAAATTAGCTAAAAATATTACTTTAGTTTTCTCCCTTGTTTGTTTGGCCTTGTGTTTTCCTATGTGGCACGCTTTTGATGTTTCAACCGCAAGCTTTCAAATGGTTGAGACTGCAAATTGGTTTCCTTCTTTAGGCATATTCTATGCCTTAGGACTTGATGGTTTTTCTATGCCATTGGTTGCGCTGACCTGTTTGTTCACGCCTATTATTGTGTTGTCCTCTTGGCATAGTATTAAAAAGCGCACCGCTCACTATATGGCAGCTTTTTTAGTGATGCAGGGGCTTATGTGTGGCGTTTTTGCAGCGACAGATGCTGTTTTGTTTTACGTTTTTTTTGAAGCCACTTTAATTCCAATGTTTTTAATTATCGGTATTTGGGGTGGGCCAGATAGAATTTACGCCACGATTAAATTCTTTTTATATACTTTTTTGGGGTCAGTTTTTTTGCTGGTTTCGTTAATTTATCTTCATTTGCTTGCCGTGGATCAAGGTGCGGCTCAAACCTTTAGCATTACAACATTCCATGACTTGCAAATATCTTTAGGGGCTCAAAAATGGTTATTTGTAGGTCTTTTATTAGCTTTTGCGGTCAAAATGCCTATGTGGCCAGTCCATACTTGGTTGCCAGATGCCCATACTGAGGCTCCAACAGGTGGCTCTGTTGTCTTAGCTGCTGTCATGCTTAAGATGGGTGCTTATGGTTTTTTAAGGTTTTTGTTGCCAATTGTTCCAGATGCATGTCGGGACTTTCAATGGATTATCATTGGCATATCTTTAGTCGCTATTGCTTATATTGGCTTCATTGCCATTGTCCAAAAAGATATGAAGCGGTTAATTGCCTATTCATCAGTGGCTCACATGGGATTTGTGACTTTAGGTATCTTTTTAGTCTTTTCTTTATTGAACCACGATGCGACAGATGCTGCTGCGATGGGTATTGAAGGCGCCTATATACAGATGATTTCCCATGGTTTCATTTCAGCAGCTTTGTTTTTGTGCGTTGGGGTGTTATACGACAGAATGCACTCAAGAAAAATTGAAGATTTTGGAGGGGTTATCAACAAAATGCCTATCTTTGCTTCATTTTTTGTTCTGTTTGCTCTGGCTAATTGCGGGTTGCCAGGTACGTCAGGTTTTGTAGGAGAGTTTTTCGTGATTCTGTCAGCATTTCAGGCTAATGTTTGGTTTGCCTTTATTGCGGCAACGACTCTTATTTTAGGGGCTACTTACTCCTTATGGATGGTGAAAAGAGTTCTTTATGGTGAGGTGGCTAATGAAAAAGTTGCTGCGCTAACAGATATAACACTAAGAGAAAAAATCTATTTTTCAGTGCTTGCTGCATTAGTTTTACTTTTTGGGGTTTGGCCTGAGCTACTATTAAACGTGACACATGCGTCGTCACAAGAATTACTAAACCATGTTGCGTACTCAAAATATTGATAGCTTCGCATGAGTAGAATTTGCTAAAGCCATTGTTACTATGTCTATAACAGTTAGAGATGAATCATGAAAGACCTTTATACCATCATGCCTGAACTTGTCTTATTGAGCATGAGCTGTTTAATTCTTGTGGTTGATTTGTACTTACCAAAGACAATGAGCTCCGTGAGCTATGGCTTAAGCCAATTAACACTTTTGATGACAGCAACCTGTTGTTTTATCCCAGTTGAAGGGAGCACAGTCGCTTTTGCCGGTCATTTTAGTGCAGATCTCTTTGCCCAAACTTTAAAAGTAGCCATACTTGGTATGATGTTTGTTGTTTTGTTATACAGTCGCTCTTATGTTCGTGACAGACCTTTGGCTCGAGGTGAATATCACCTGTTAGCTTTGTTCTCAACGCTAGGCATGATGTGTATGGTTTCTGCTAAAACAACCTTAATGCTTTATTTGGGGTTGGAGCTTTTTTCATTACCTGTGTATACCTTGGTAGCACTCAATCGTGACAACTCCCAGTCTGTTGAGGCTGGAATGAAATATTTCATTACTGGCGCTTTGGCTTCTGGTATGTTGCTCTATGGCCTTTCTATTCTTTATGGCGTGACACATACCCTTGAAATTGAGCAAACAGCAATCATGTTAGCTTCAGGGGGGCATTTTAGTTTAAGCCTAGCTGCCTTTGGGCTAGTCTTTGTCGTTGCCGGCCTTGCCTTTAAATTTGGCGCTGTTCCTTTTCATATGTGGCTACCAGATGTTTATCATGGTTCGCCAACTTCGGTTGCTTTATTAATAGCAACTGCACCTAAGATTGCGGCTTTTGGTATGAGTTACCGGTTGCTTGCGCAAGCTTTGCCTGCCCTATCTGTAGAATGGAGCCAGTTCCTTATTGTGTTGGCTATTGCAAGTTTAGCGGTTGGAAACATCGTCGCTATGGCACAAACAAATATTAAGCGTATGTTTGCGTATTCGACGATAGCTCATGTTGGCTTTATTTTACTTGGTTTTTTAGCTGGCTCCCAGGCTGGATACGAGGCTGCACTTTTTTATGTCATTGTTTATGCCATAGTCGCTGCCTGCGCTTTTGGCATGATTATTTTGCTGAGTTCAAAAGGGTTTGAAGCAGAAAATATTTCAGATTTTAAAGGGCTCGGTCAAAGGAGCCCTTGGCTCGCGTTTATGATGCTATTAACCTTATTCTCATTGACAGGCGTTCCTCCTACCGTGGGCTTTTATGCTAAATTTTTAGTTTTAAGTGCTTTGGTGAACGCTCAACTAGTATGGTTAGCGGCTATTTCTGTTTTCTTTTCTGTGATTGGTGCTTTTTACTATTTAAGAGTTGTGAAGGTCATGTATTTTGAGACACAAGAAAGCTCTAAGCCTGTTGAGGCTCCTTTAGATTTTAAATGTGTATTATCATTAAATGGCATGGCAGTCTTAGGTTTAGGATTGTTTCCAGCGCCTTTATTTGTTTTATGCCAACAAGCATTAGCGAGCTAGGATTGATTAAGCTAACCAACTTATCATGCGAAATCGGCTAGGAACAACCGCTTAACTATCTGAAACAGCCGTGCGTCGTGCTATTTAGTTAACTTGTCCTTGACATTAGGTTGGATTTTTCTTAGTATCCTAACCTACTAACGAAATGAATTTAACATATTTTAAGGATTGCTTAATGGCTACTGCAGAAATTAAACCCTCACATGATTTCAGCAACTCAATATTAAAGAGTGATGCAATTAAGCATGTTAATGATGCAAGCAAAGAGCTAATGGCACTCGTTAAGCATGACGAAACATTAGATCTAACTAAGCTTGAAAGACCTGAGATACAAAATATCCTCAGGCGTTTAGGTGTTGCACCTAAAGCAAAAGAATGGCTCTTAGATAAAGGGCTTGAAAAAGGGCTGCGTAACACCCTCATTGCGCAGCATCTTATTTCAGAATCCAGACATCAATTTTTCATTGAGCTAAATCAAGCTTTCTTGAAGAAATTACAGGCAGCAAAGGATGCGGGCACAAAAGCTGCCTTAAGAAAGGAGCAGCGTGCCTTTCATGCGATGCACCAGAGTGGTCGTCAGTTTTCAAATGCGATGCGAGCCCAGAATAATCGTGATATTGAAGAGTTAAAGGCAGCCTATGCCCAGCATGTTGCTTTATTAAGTGATTTACAAACAGACCACGCTTTCTTAGAAGGCATTAAAACCGATATTTTGCGTATTTCTAGAGATATCTTCAGAGACGCTATTATGTCTGATGCTCTATTGAATGATACTTTTAAAGGTATCAGTGATGACCAGCGCGATTTATTCAATGACATTTATGTTGAGCGCTATGCCGATCATAAGATTGTTATTGCAGATCATGAAGCAATTTTAGAGATTGAGCAGGCAAAAATTGAGCAAGAGCAAGATCTTGATAAGATTGAAGCATGCCAGGCTAAAATTGTAGCGCATAAACAAGAGCATGCTGATTTGGCCGTTCGAGTGGCTAGGGAGTGTAAACTTGGGGAGCATTGCCAAATTTTACTTAGAAACAGGCCGCAAGCTCAGGAAAGAATTGATGCTCATTTATCACCAGCAATTAGAGAAATGATAGAAGTTAAGCAGCAGCTTCGTGCAAACTTGGATATGCAGGCTTCGATGAAGCTTCGTATAGAGGCTCTAGAGAGAGAATTGCCACTATCTTTTACGGCAAAGCCTGCTTTAAGAGATGAGTTAACTGAGCCAACTTTTGTCCCTCGCTTGAACAACAACCCCTAATCTTATATGGTACCGAGTTCTATCTTTTTGAGGTTCTCGGTATGCTTACATTAACTAGTCTTTTTCGTACAGCTCTTGAGCAAAGAGATAAATTAGCTATTCGAAATTACATTTGCCTCGTGCCAACTTTGGCCCAAGAGCCTGGCGTAGTAGATTTTTTAATTGAGTTAGCAAAAAATTTAGACATTAAGCTTTTTAATACTCTATGGGTGTCTAGAAGCTGTTGGATCGATTTAGGGTCGCCTGAATGGTCATTTTTAAAAGAAGAAAAATACAAGCCATTATTAGAAATTACAGAGAAAGAATCCAGTCAAAAGCTTTCTGAGTCTAGTGCTAACAAGATAAGTTTGCCCAAAGAAGCTAACGAATCTCTAGCTAACATGCTTTATGTTTTAACAGGTCATGATTTTGCACACAGTCATCGAAGTCTTAAGATTGATCAACAAAGTGGCAAGCCAGTCTTAGCGCCTCACTTTAGATCTTTGACAAAAGATATAGATAATTTTACGGCATTAACTACGCAACTAGATATTTTTGGCATTCCATATTACACAGACTTTACTAAATCCAGTCGACGATTAGTCACAATCCCGCAAACAGCACTAAAGCAAATTTATGCGCTCTTTCATCATCATCCAAAAGTGGCTCAATGGAACTTAGATAAGATTAAAGATAAAGACTCAGATCAAGCATTAAAAAAACAAGATTTTAGTGAGATTGTAAAGCAAAGGCGTATTGTTGGTAACGAGCTATTCAAACATTGCTTTGAGTTAGACACTTTGCGGCATGAAATGTATGAGCGCTTAGCCGCAAGAAATATTTATGAAGTGAAGGGAGCTGCGAAAAAGATAAGCTCTAATGATAGAAAAATGTTTGATGATGAAGGACATTTTCAAGACAATTATTTATATGCCTCGAGTCTTTCAGGTGAAGATCATGAAGATTTTGGAGATTTTCAGGATTCACGCCTAGAAAGTGTTTTATCTTATTTAACAGCCTGGATGCGCCCTGAGTTATCTCAGTTAGTGCCTTTTTCCCTAATCATGACAGATTTTAAAAAGGAGGATATGAGTCACATTATTTCTAGTGCAAAAAAAATGAAGCAGCCTATATTTAATGACTTATACTTTCCAGATGCGGACAGCGATTTTCGCAACAGCAGTGATACTGAGCAAAAGCAGCGATTAGATCTTAGTTCATTATCTGTTTCTCAGAAAGGTCGCTTATTTAAATTATGTTTATTGCCTGAGGCTGCCAGGGCAAAATTCAAGAAATCTCTATCAAAAAAACTATCTGCTTTAGAAAAATCTGAGCAGTTAGAGCGAGTTGACAATTTAATTACGTATTATCAAGAGGCTTTAAGCACTTATTTGCCGTATGCTCTTTATTACAAACACATCATAACGGCTGCCCAGCCATTAACCTTCAGTGCAAGCTTATCCTCATGCTCAGAGAAATCAAGTGCTTCTTCTGCATCATTGTCCTTAGAGGCTGAGCTGTCTGCAGAAGATCAAGAGAAGCCAAAACTTAAGGCACAGGTTTAGCACTGTTCTGGCTTTATAAAAAATAAATAGCGCTATTTGAATGAAAAGCGGGCTACTTGACCTTGAGACGTCGCTTTGCGTGACGACATGAATTCAGCGCGGCGACGATCCTGCTCTAAAATTCTTTGTTTTAAGATTGATGTTGGTGAATATTCCAGGCCAAATGCTTTTTCACAAACGTCCCTAGCAAGAGAGAAAATCACGGCGCCGGTGATTCGATTGATATCAATATAGGATTTTCTTTCTTTTGGAGTCCTTAATTTTTCGTCTAAATAGTCTAATATCCATTGTCTAGACGGATGATATCGAAAGCACGATTGATCAAAATTCACAAAGATTCGCTTATCACTTGCGGTGACTGTGAATTTCTTCGCGTAGTTAAAAAATTGTGTTGATCTACGGGTAGCTTTGTGGACTTTTTGAGTTAACAGCCATTTTTCAACACCCTCACACATGATTTGCTCAGCACTTTTAAAAGGCCATGGTTGGGTAGCACTTTGCT
>CAYGPI010000069.1:0-14280 GCA_964351745.1 uncultured Francisellaceae bacterium | reverse complement strand
TTATAAATATATGAATGCTGGTCCTGGTGCGCCAGGGGGGCTATTTGTTCATCGAAAGCATCACGATAAAGCTTTGCCAAGGTTGGCTGGTTGGTGGGGCCAAGATAGAGCGTTGCAGTTTGATATGAACTCGAACTTTAAGCCAACTCAAGATGCGACAGGTTGGCAGCTAAGTTGCCCACCAATCTTGTCTTTAGCGCCTTTGAAAGCATCTCTAGAGCTCTTTGATGAAGTTGGCCTAGCAGCATTACAAAAAAAATCCTTTTTGATAACTGATTTTTTAATTTTTCTTTTAAAAACTGACATGCCCAATATAAGCCTCTTGACGCCAGGAGATCCTAATCAGCGAGGTGCACAAATATCACTGCAATTAGGCTCTAAGACAGAGCAAATAGTTCAAGCGTTAATTGCAAGAGGCTTTTATTGTGATTACCGTAACCCTGATACGTTAAGGCTTTCATTAGCACCTTTATATAATTCATTTTCACAAGTTTTTCAGTTTTCACAGGCTTTAAGAGATTTAATAGGAGATGCACATGTCGTTACCTAAATCTATCGTTGAGCGTATAGAAAAAATTGAAAAAAAATATGGAGCCATTGGCCAAGATATGGAGTCATATCTTGATGGTCTTTTATACTCAGACTCACTCACTTATTGGGATTATATTCATTTAGATACATTATTAAGTATTCAAAACACAAGAACAGATCTTCATGATGAAAAGATTTTTTTAACTTACCATCAAATTACAGAGCTATATTTTTCTTTGATCTTGCATGAGCTTCAAGTTTTATGCTCCAACATGACGACAGATAGGGATATTTGGCTAAGTAAAATTAATCGAGTTAATCGCTATTACAAAGCTCTTATTGAAAGTTTTGAAATTACCATTGATGGTATCGATAAGGATGAGTTTTTAAAATTTCGGATGAGTTTGTTGCCTGCTAGTGGTTTTCAATCTGCTCAATACCGTAAAATTGAGATCCATTGTACATCCTTGCACCGTTTAGTGAAGGCGCAGCACAGAGACGCCGTGTCCTCATCAGACCTAAAAATGTGTTTTGAGAAGCTGTACTGGAAATCTGGTAATCTATCTGCAAAGACTGGAGAAAAAACGTTAACTTTAAAGCACTTTGAAGCTAGGTACGACGCTGAGCTATATGAACTAGCTCAACGATTGGAAAAAAAGCATATTCTAGCCCAGATGCAAACGTGGCCTGTGTCACTCAAAACAGACAAAGCGCTATCTGAAGCACTTGCGACTTTAGACAGATATGCTAATCAGGTATGGCCTCAATTACATATGAAGGCTGCAGTTCGTCATTTGCAAAAAAAATCTGCCGCCCTGGAAGCAACAGGCGGTACTAATTGGCAGGATTATTTGCCTCCAAAGAAACAGGCAATTGAATATTTCTAATAATCATCATATAGCAATCATGCGTCATCCGAGCGGCCCAAAACGGTTGATTGGTTTCGAGTAGGTTTCTGGCCAACAGATCATTAGTCATTTTAGCTCTTCATGATTCCCACATTTTTGTACAATATTGGTTAACTAGCGACTAAATCACAACTAATCATGACTAAAGCTTCTTAGCACTAATTTAGTTCACTTAAGATTTGACTCAAGACGTGGTAAGCTAACGCTTGTTGAATATCAGTATAAGTTAGATAAATTAGTATCTTGTGCTAAAACTGATGATAACCCAATATTTTTGCTTTTAATCAGACCTATAGAAGTAGTACAGATGGCTAGACGATCAAAAATTCCACAAGGCGTATTTCCTGCGTCAATCCATAATCTCACCCATGAAGGTCGAGGTATTGCCGATATAGAAGGCAAGAAAGTTTTTATTGCTGGTGCATTACCTGGCGAAGACGTCACTTTTGAGTACCGGTTTGTTAAGCGCAGGCTTGCGCAAGGGCAGGCACTTGAAGTGCTTAAAGCTTCACCAAATCGTAGCGAGCCATTATGCAAGCATTTTGATGTCTGTGGGGGTTGTGCTATACAACATTTAAATCCAGAAGCGGCTTTTGAATTTAAGAAAAATGTTGTTTTAGAGCAGTTTGAGCATTTTGCAAAATTAAAACCAGAGCTAATGCTAGAGCCTTTTTTAAGCCCGCTTTGGGGATATCGAAAAAAAGCTAGATTAGGTGTGAGATATGTTCCTAAAAAAGGCGGCATGATGGTTGGTTTTCGCGAGAAATTTTCGAATCGACTTGCAGTGATGAATTCTTGTGAAGTTTTAGATCCCTCCGTAGGCCAACTTATTGATCCGTTAAAGACGTTATTAAATCAAGTCAGCATTAAAGAGCAGATCCCTCAGATTGAAATAGCTGTAGGGGATACTTGCACAGCGCTTGTGATAAGGCACCTAGTTCCTTTAGAAGACAAAGATAGTGAAGTCATTAGTGCCTTTTGTAAAGAATTTGGATTGTCATTTTACAGTCAATCAAAAGGTGTTGACTCAGTGATAAAGATCTATCCACCAGATCAAAATGAATTGTTGCGCTATCGCCTTCAAGATCAAGAGATTGACATTGATTTTCATCCTTTGGATTTCACTCAAGTGAATACTCATATAAATGAAAAAATGGTCGCGGCGGCTATTCAAGAGCTAGATATTCAACCGAATGATAAAGTCCTTGATTTATTTTGTGGTATTGGTAACTTCACTTTGCCTTTAGCCAAAAAATCAAAGTTTGTTGTTGGTGTGGAAGGCAGTGTGACGGCGATAGATCGAGCCAACCACAACAAAGTGCTCAATCAGCTAGATCACACTCAGTTTTACGTTAATGATCTTTTTAAGGACGATATTGATGCCCCTTGGATTAATGAGCACTTTGATAAGATTTTACTCGATCCACCAAGATCGGGGGCTTTGGCTATGTTGCCTTGGTTAGCCAAGCAGAAGGCTAAGAAAATAATGTATATTTCTTGTAACCCAGCGACTTTAGCGCGTGATGCAGGAATTCTAGTGCATGAATATGGATTTACATTAAAAACATTAAGAGTCATGGATATGTTTCCGCATACATCACATGTGGAGACTATGGCTGTTTTCGAAAGAGGATAAGCATGGTAAAGGTAAGGGATGATCTGCCAAAAAGTAAGACAGGGGCTATTGATTTAGAGGCATGGGTTCAGCATCTCATTAAGAGCAAAAATCTCAACAAAGAAACTGTCTTGAAAGCTGCTCAGTTTAGTCTTGAAAGGGGAGGGCATTTATTAACCCCTTATCAAGACTCGTGCTTTCGCTATGGGTTGACCATCGCAGAAATCTTGATGTCGCTAGAGCCAGATGCTGACACGATTGTGACGGCGCTTCTATACCACACAGTTTATTTCGGTGGCGCAAGCCTTGATGAGATTGAAAATCATTTTGGAAAAACTGTTAGTTCGCTAGTCGATGGCTTAAGCCAAATTGATACGACTCAGAGCAAGCAAATACAATCTACAGTCAAGAAGGGTTACGCGTTTACGGCATCGAATCCTGACAATTTGCGTCGAATGCTTTTAGCAGTTGTCAAAGATTTAAGAGTCGTTTTAATAAAGTTAGCTGAAAGGATTGCTGCTCTTAGATCTGCTTCTAATCTTCCTGAACGGGTTCGCCTCCATATCGCGAAAGAAGCCCATCAAATATATTCGCCTCTTGCCAATCGATTGGGCATTGGTCAAATTAAATGGGAAATAGAAGATCTAGCTTTTCGCTATATGGAGCCTATTGATTATAAACAGATTGCTGGCTCTTTAGATGAGAAGAGATTAGCTCGTGAAAAATACATTCAACAATTAATTGTTGACATTCAGCAGGCTCTCATCAAAGAGGGGATAGAATCTCAAGTTCAAGGACGCGTCAAACATATTTATAGCATTTGGAGAAAAATGCAACGTAAGCATCTGTCTTTTTCAGAAATTTACGATGTGAGAGCTGTCAGGATCCTTGTTAAAGAATTAAAAGATTGCTATGCGGTTCTAGGTATTATCCATAGTATGTGGCAGCATATTCCTAAGGAATTTGATGATTACATAGCAACACCAAAAGAAAATGGTTACCGATCGTTGCATACGGCAGTGATAGGTCCCAGTGGCAAAACTGTTGAAATACAGATTCGAACAGAGCAAATGCATACAGATGCAGAGCTTGGTGTTGCAGCTCATTGGGTATACAAAGAAGGTGGCCAGCTAGACGCAGAATATCAATCAAAGCTCAACTCAATACGATCTTTGCTTGAAGAAGGCGATGCCATGGGAGACGCACAAGAGACAGAAAAGTTTCTTCAGTGTGCTATGGAAAATGAAAGAGTGTACGTTTTTTCTCCAGCTGGAGATGTGATAGATTTGCCTTATGGCGCAACGTCACTTGATTTTGCTTTTCATATTCATACAGAGTTAGGTTATCGATGCCGAGGCGCTAAAGTTAATAATAAGATGGTTCCTCTAACCTACCAGCTCAAGTCAGGAGAGCAGGTAGATATTCTTACGGTTAAGGAAGGAGGGCCTTCTAGAGATTGGCTCATGCCTAGTTTAGGCTATTTGAAAAGCTCCAAAAGTAGAGCCAAAGTTAAAAGCTGGTTTAGGCGTCAAGATCGCAGTAAGAATATTGAGCAAGGCAAAGAGCTGCTTGAGAAAGAGCTTAAGCGGTTACACTTAACGGCAGTATCACTGAGCAAACTAGCCCACGACCTGCATTTCAAAAATACTGATGATTTGTTTTTTGCAGTCGGTGTTGGTGATGTTCGGTTGGCTCAGGTGTTAGGAGCTATTCAACGGGATGTCTTCATTGAGCAGCAAGAAAGCGTCGATCATGAAGTTACCACAAAGCATATTCCAAAACATAAAACTTCAAATGTTGAAGTCGCTGGCATTGGCGGCTTAAAATCTTCCTTTGCCAAATGCTGTAAGCCGGTTCCTGGAGACGCTATTGTTGGTTTTGTAACCATTGGAAGAGGTGTGAGTGTTCATCGCAAAGACTGTATGAATGTTCTTGATCCTAATACAGAGCAACGAATGTTAGATGTTCATTGGGCTCGCGCAGAGCTTTCAGTCTTTCCTGTTGATATAGAGATTATTGCCTATGATAGGGCTGGGTTGTTAAATGACATCACGAGTATTCTTTCAAGCGAAAAGGTGAACGTGATTGCCAGCAGCTCGAGCACGAATCATGCTCAAAGCACTGCAAAAATTATTCTAACTGTTCAGGTTAACCATTTAGAGATCTTAGGGCGTGTTCTTAACATGATTATGCAAATTCCGAACGTGATTGAGGCGCACCGTGTTGTGATAGGGGCCTCGAAATGACTCCAATAGAGATTTTATTAGAAAAAATGCAGATGCTACGCGATCCAAAAAATGGCTGCTCCTGGGACTTAGAGCAAACCATGGAAAGCATTGTGCCTCATACGTTAGAAGAAGCTTATGAACTAGCGCATGCCATTGAAACGGGCGCGACAGACGATATACGAAAAGAATCTGGTGATCTTTTGTTCCAAGTCCTTTTTTATGCACAAATTGCGAAAGATCGTGGTGACTTTGATTTTGATGATATCTGCCGTACCCTTCATCAAAAATTGATTGATCGTCACCCTTTTTTTGAGGCTAACCATGATGCTGAAAGCATGGCAAGTGTTGCTTATAAAAAGCAATGGGAGTTGAAGAAAACACAAGAGCGAGATCATCAAGCGTCAACGCTTGGTGATATTCCAAGAAGCTTACCGAGTCTTTCTAGAGCACAAAAAATCCAAACAAGAGTTGCTGCTCTTGGTTTTGATTGGGAAAACATTGATGGTGTTTTGGATAAAATTGAAGAAGAGATCAGTGAAGTCAGAGAGGCTATCAATCAATCGAAAGAGAGAGCTTTAGAGGAGTGTGGCGACTTGCTATTGGCTTGTGCAAGCTTGGCACATTGGCTAGGTGGAGATGCTGAGCAGCTTCTTAGAAAGTCGTGTGATAAATTTGAAACGCGATTTAATGAGCTAGAGTCTAAGGTTCGACATAGTCAAAAAAACTGGAGTGACTATTCATTAGACGAATTAGATATTTTGTGGCGATCAATCAAAGAGAATGAGCAAAGCACAAGCCTGTGATATTGTGGAGAGAATTATGTCAGAGTTTAATGATAATCATGATGAAGACGATCTTGAGTTTAGGTACACGTCATCTTTTGTGAAGCCTGTGATTGAAGACAAAGCTTTATTGGCTGCTTGGAAAAGAGCTCAGCGCGAAGAAGCCAATAGTCATAAAAAATATCATCCTCGGTATTGGATTGATAAATGCAGCAAAAAACTGAGGCCTAAAAAGTAGAGACAAGCCTCAAGTTTTCAATAAAAATGCACTCCATTATCAAAATGGCCAGGGCTCTTATTTGTTTTTAGGAGCTATGAACGACTCAGGAGCCATTTTTGATAATTCATTTTTCAAAGGATTAATGTGCTTTTCTTGAATTTCCTGGCAAAGATGCTCAAGGCCTGATTTGCCCAAATGCTTTGATTCGCCTTTAATCTCAGTTTTAACATCTCTTAGCGTCTTTTCGAGCTCATAGAGCTCG
This sequence comes from uncultured Francisellaceae bacterium, assembly GCA_964351745.1. Classification (GTDB taxonomy): domain Bacteria; phylum Pseudomonadota; class Gammaproteobacteria; order Berkiellales; family Berkiellaceae; genus CAYNJF01. The sequence continues at coordinate 7,734 of CAYGPI010000069.1, read as the reverse complement.
CCAAGCAAATCTGAATTGTCAACTTGTCCTGATTTACTCAGTCCCATGATTTTATTTAAGTGATCTTGGATCAATTTACACTGTCCTATTCTATTTTTGTTACCGCGCTCAAAGGCTTTAAGAAGGCTCCCAGTTTTTTTTCGGCTTTGTTGATATTGCTTGGTGACATTGATTTGACCAAGCTCATGAGCACGAGAAGCAACGTCGGTGCTTAGCTGCTTAGTTTGAGGTTTTGATTGTTTTGTCGTCAGCTTATTAGTCTCTTCAACGTTAGGTAATCTGTTTCTGAGATCATTAAGCTCACGGATAGCTTGTGTGGTTGTTTCAATTTTTTGTTGAATAGGCTGTTGCACTTGATGGGCATATTGCTGTTTAGCATAGTTAAAAGGCTCTAAGGTTTCGATTTGACAACCTAGAGCTTCTTTTTTTTGTCTATAGGATTCAAATTCTGTTTTGGTCATGGTCGCAAAATGCGTTTGGTTATCATTATCAATGACTTTACAGTATTGGTTGTCAGCTTCTAATTCATTTAGTGCTTTGATGGACTCAGAGTTATCCTCTCGTTTTATTTCGGCCTCTAGTGCTTCAATAAGCAGATCATTTTTCTCACTGCTGCTCGTTTGAGAAGTATTTAATAGAGAGTAAAGCATATTCTGCCGAAGAGAAGAATCTTGTCTTCTTAGATTAGCTTCGGCTTGCTCTAAGCTTTTCTCTAACGTTTTAATTTGAGCAGCAAGCATGTCGCTCATTTTTTTTTGGTTTTGAAGATCTCTTTGCTGTTGTTCGTTTGATAGCCCTTCGGTAGGTTTGTCGCTGAGAAGTCTTTCGAGGATCTTTTCAGCTTCTTGATCTTGCTGGCGATGCTGTGCAATCGCATCGGCATACGCTTGGTGATCCATCGCCATTGGCGTCATAAGGCTGAGCGGCGGACGAATTGTTATTTCATTTCGATCATTGATGACGAGTACATGATAGATAAAACTACCATCTGCACGAACACCCTGGATTACAATATCATGTATAGGCATAGTGTGTACTTCCTCAATAAACGTGCTTTTAGCATGAGTCATCATAACATAAGTTTGTTAACTGGTGTACGGTTATTATACTCAGTATGTGGTTGTTGTTTAGGGAAGAATGGATACTCTGAGTTTTGTTTTAAATTGTAACAAGGAGCCTACGAAGAGAGCTCTGTGTTGATGCTTTCGACTTCGTTGGATCCATAAAAAAAGCCTTCATGAAGAAGGCTTTTCATGGTTAGGGGTGTTTCATAGATCAGCCATTAAAGCTCGCTCTTTAGGAGAAGGCTCAAAACTTCGATCTTTATAAAAAGCCTGTAGCTCTGCCAAAACTTGCGCAGGTGTATCGACTAATGAAAATAAATCAAAATCACTTTCTTGAATGGTGCCTTCTACAAGAAGGGTGTTTCTAAACCAATCAATCAAAGGCGTCCAAAACTTGGTGCCCACTAAGACAACAGGTATTTTTCTTGTTTTGTCTGTTTGGATAAGTGCTAAAATTTCAGCAAGCTCATCTAAAGTACCAAACCCGCCAGGCATCACAACGTAGGCTGATGCATATTTGACGAACATGACTTTGCGGGTGAAAAAGTGGCGAAAGCGTAGCGAGATATCTTGATACTCATTTGAGCATTCCTCATTTGGCAGGACGATGTTAAGTCCGACACTTAATGATTTGCCTTTAACAGCACCTTTATTCCCAGCCTCCATAACCCCTGGTCCGCCGCCTGTGACAATGGAGAATCCATGATTTGAAAGCTCTAGAGCAATATCATGGGTTAACTTGTAGACAGGGTTATCGGGCGCTGTTCTTGCGGAGCCGAAAATACTAACGCTTGGACGGATATGGACTAAGCGCTCATACCCCTCAACAAATTCCGCTACCACTTGGAATATTTTCCATGACTCGTGACTCATGAGTGAATCATTAATCGTGGTTAATGGGGGCCTTTTTGTTTGGTCTTTTTTATTCGCCATAACCATTTCCTTATGTAACAAATCAATCTTAAATATACCAGACTTGTTATGAGTTTATAAACTTTGTTAGTATTTAAACTATCATTTTTAATGATTGGTATACTATATAAGTTTATACTAGATTGATAGGATATGTATAAGGTCTTAAGCTAATTGTTTATGAAAAGTCATAATAAATTGTTAAATCATAATGTAAAGTTGCTTGGTGAAATTCTTGGCACTGTTCTAAGAGAGCAAGTGGGTGAGTCAATTTACAAAACCGTAGAGAAAATACGAAAGCTCTCTATAGAAGCTCACTTGCATGCTCCCAATAAGTACGATGAACTTGTCTGTGCCTTGCAAAAACTCTCGTCTAAAGAAATCCATGGTGTGCTTCGAAGTTACAGCCATTTTTTAAATTTGGCGAATATTGCTGAGAGTCACCATCGTATTCGCCGCACTCATTGGCATCAATTGCATCATCCACAAAGTCACCAAAAAGGCTCGTTGCCGTGGATTTTTAAAAAGTTGAAGGATGAGGGGTGCTCATCGAGAAAAATAAAACAAGCGGCTTTGTCTATCAAACTAGAGCTTGTTTTAACGGCTCATCCTACAGAAGTCTTGAGACGAACATTGATTCAAAAATTTGAGACGATTAGGCAGAGTTTGCAACACTTAGATAGAGAAGACTTGACGCCTCATGAAATAGCTCAAACTCATGAGACTTTAAAAAGAGAAATCACAGCAGTTTGGTTAACGGATGAGATTCGACGTAAAAAACCAACGCCCATTGATGAGGCCAAGTGGGGATTGGCGATCATTGAAAATAGTCTATGGAAGACTGTGCCTGAATTTGTTCGAAGCTTGAATGATGAGCTAGAGGCCAATACAAAGTCGTCTTTACCTCTTGATGCCTCGCCGATTAAATTTGGATCATGGATGGGAGGTGATAGAGATGGCAATCCAAATGTGACTCATGAAGTGACGAGAGAAGTTTGCATGATGTCTCGTTGGTATGCGGCTAACTTGTATGAGCGTGATATTGATTCGTTAAGTGCGGAGCTTTCTATGCGTACAGGCAGTCCATCCCTGATGAAGCAAACTGAGGGCAAAGAAGAGCCCTATCGGTTCGTTCTTAAAGCGTTACGACAAGAGATTATCAAAACCAGAGATTGGGCTAAAGATCAATTAGAGAGTGGGCAGAGTCAAAGACAAGATCAAGGTATTACCGAGCTATCTCAATTGTTGGAGCCTTTGATGCTCTGTTATAACTCTTTAATTAAAACAGGTGCCGAAGTTATTGCCAATGGTTCACTTTTAGATCTCATACGTAAGGTTCATTGTTTTGGTTTGAGTTTGCTTCGATTAGATATTCGGCAAGAATCTTCAGTACATACAGCGTTGATGGATGCTATTTTAGTTCAAAATGATCAAGACCCTAATATTGACGAAGACTTAAAAGTCAGCACCCTTTTGAGCGTGGTTGAAGGCCAGGTGGCTTTGCAAGTCAATGAGCAAGCATTGGAGCCTTTCCTTTTGGAGGTTTGGCAAACTTTTAAGCTTATCGCAACTCAACCCACAGGAACCTTTGGCTCTTATGTGATATCTATGGCGAGTTGTCCTCTTGATATCGTTCAAGTCTGTGCTCTGCAGGCACTTGCTGGTGTTAAAGTGTTAATGCCGGTTTCGCCTCTTTTTGAAACGCTGAAAGATTTAGATAGTGCCTCACTTTGTATGGACAAGCTCTTTCAGATTAAAAGTTATAGAAACCTGATTGGTAATAAACAAGAAGTGATGATTGGCTATTCAGATTCAGCCAAAGATGCGGGTATGATGGCTGCAGGTTGGGGTTTATATAAAGCCCAAGAATCTTTAGTCAAAGTGGCTAAGAAACATAAAATTAGTTTGACTTTATTTCATGGGAGAGGTGGAACCGTTGGCCGGGGAGGAGCACCAGCTCATATGGCCATACTTTCTCAACCGCCAGGAGCTGTGCAGGGAAGTTTGCGAATCACTGAGCAAGGAGAGGTCATCAGGCATAAATTTGGTTTTCCTCAAAATGCCCAGCGCACTTTAGAGCTATATTCTAGTGCTATCATGGATGCTTACTGCAATCCACCACCAGTGCCATTAGAGCCGTGGCGAGAAGTGATGGATAAGCTAAGTGTTGTTTCAAGGAATCAATTTAGAGAAAGTGTTTATCAAGATCCATTATTTTATGATTATTTTAAAGCCGTCACACCGATAGATGAGTTGGGAAAACTATTTATAGGCTCAAGACCCCTCAAACGAGGAAAAAAATCAGGCATTGAAGATATGAGAGCCATTCCTTGGATTTTTGCTTGGATGCAAAATAGGATGATGGTGCCTGCTTGGCTTGGGGTAGGTGAAGCTCTTAGGCGTCTTGAAAGACATGAGTTAGATAACATAAATGGCATGCTTGAACAATGGCCTTTTTTTGCTTCGTTAATTAGCTTAATCGAGATGGTCTTGGCTAAGGCTTCGCCAATGATTGCTTTTCACTACGAAACACGTTTAGCACCAAAATCATTAATAGGCGTGGGGGAGCAGCTAAGGGGCCAATTTAGTCAAACAACAGCGATACTGTTAGAGCGCTTAGGGGAGGATCGTTTGTTACAAGATAATCCAACGCTTGATCGATCATTGCAGGTTAGAACACCTTATGTTTATCCTATTCATGTCTTGCAGGCAGAGTGTTTGTATCGAACAAGGCGACACCCTGAAAAATTGGATCCTTATCTCCGGGATGCCCTATTGGTCAGCATTAGTGGTATTGCAGCGGGGATGCGCAATACAGGTTAGGTCGGTTGTGGCAATTGTATTCTGACTTGCTATGATTATTAGATACACTCTATTTTTTTTGTTCTGGCGAAATTAGGTTAGTTGAAACAGGTTATGAATATTGCTGCAAGCTTAATTAAAGTTTTTAATCAATATCGAATTAAGTTCCAATCTTTTTCACATGTGAGAACGGTGACTTTAGATGATGCTCAAAAAATACTGAAAATTTGTCCAGATGCTTTTGCAAGATCTGTATTGCTTGGTGATCATCAAGGTCTTATTCTTGCTGTTGTTCCGCTATCTCATAAACTCGACTTTTCACTCATAAACAAACGTCTTAAGCGTCAACTTAAGGTGTTAGAGGGTGAAAAGGTAGATCGTATTTTCTTTGATTGTGAGCCTGGTTCTCACCCTGTGATTGGTGAGCCATATGGGCTAAAGATAGTGATTGATTCTTGTTTGACAGCTCAGCCCTTTATTTATTTTGAGCCAGGTACGCATACCTCTGTGATTAAAATGAGCCAGCTCGATTTTAGATTTATACAAAGCCAAGCCGTTTGGACACGTATCAGTGTTCCTCTTACGGCAAAAGACACGGCAGCTTGCCATTGGGAGCATTCTAAAGATTTACAAGATAATCTTGTAAAGATCCATACACCTCGTGTTGATGAAATGGCAAAGAGCATCGAGGCCATTTATCCATTACCTCCTTTGCCAAGTTATGCTCAAGCTATCTTAACATCCTTGCGTCAAGAGTCAGTAGATAAGAATGCGCTGATACAGTTGATAGAGCAAGATCCAAATGCGAGTTATTGGTTGGTTCAGTATGCTGATTCTGTTGCCATGTCGCAAATGACAAGTGTCGCGCAAGTCATTGATGAGCTAGGTGCTAAAAGAGTTGGTTTAATGGTGATGGGCGCGGTTGCTGGCCGAATTTTTCAAGTGCCTCGCAGTGGTCCTTTAGGTCTTGATGCGTTTTGGCATCATACTTTGTGTTGTGCTCATTTGTGTGCAGATTTAGGCCAATCTTCTCACGACCCCAATTTGAATCCAACCACAGCATTTATGTGTGGCTTGATGCATAATTTTGGTTTTTTACTTTTTGGTCATTTGTTTCAACCAGAGTTTAAAATGTTAAATAAAATGGCAGAACTTGAGCCACATGCGCCAATTGGTTATCTTGAAGAAAAAATTCTTGGCATGGGGCAAGCGAAGCATGCTCTTAAAGTGGGTCATGCTGGAATGGGAGCATGGCTTTTACAGTCATGGAGTTTGGCACCAGAAGTCATTGCCGCAGCCAAATATCACCATGCCCCTCAATATCAAGGTGATCACCAGCAATACATACAGCTTCTAAAGATAGTCAATAGTCTTTTAAAAGAAAGGGAGCTAGGAGATGGATTTTATGAGCCGCTCTCACAGTTGTCACTTGAATCTATAGGTTTGACTTCTGACATGGTTAAGCAGGCATTAGAGAGATGTCAGTCCTATATTAAGTGCAAAAGCCATTGTCGTCATGGCATTGCTCGCTAGGTTACGGCAGGACAAAGTATGTGCTGTCTGGTATACTGTTCCATTTGACCGTGGAGCGGGTAACTATGCGAGTGGTATTATTGGGGCCACCAGGGGCCGGAAAGGGCACCCAGGCAAAACTAATTCAAGAGAAGCTCAATATCCCTATTATTGCAACAGGTGATATGCTGCGCCAAGCTGTTAGCGAAGGCACGCCTCTAGGCCAAAGAGCGAAAGAGGTTATGAGTCAAGGTCGTCTTATTTCGGATGATATCATGATAGGTCTTGTGAAGCAGCGCATTGAGAGACCAGACTGTCATCAAGGATTTTTGCTTGATGGGTTTCCTAGAACAGTTCCCCAAGCTGAAAGTTTACAAAATTCCCAAGTTCAGATTGATAAAGTTTTAGAAATCGATGTCTCAGATGATGTCATCGTTAAACGTTTAAGCGGCAGAAGAATACATCCTGCGTCTGGCCGAATTTATCATGTTGAGTCGGCGCCTCCTAAAAGTGCTGGTTTTGACGATGTCACCCAGGAGCCATTGATTCAGCGAGACGATGATCAAGAAGAGACCATTAGAAATCGATTGAAGATTTATCGCGAGCAAACCCAACCGGTTGCATTTTTTTATCAGCAAATGACTCAAGATATGCAATCTTTGTCATATCATAAAATTGATGGTGCTCAACCATTAGAGCAGATTACTGAGATCTTAACGGACATTTTAATTTAAGGACTGGCATTATGGCGATCTTATCGTTAACAAAAGACAGTTTTGATAAAGTCATTCAGGGCAATGAGTGTGTTGTTGTTGATTTTTGGGCAAGTTGGTGTGGACCTTGTCTAGCTTTTGCGCCAATTTTTCAAGAGGTTAGTGAAAAGAATCCTGATGTGATTTTTGCTAAAATTGATATTGAAAAGGAAATAGAGCTTTCAGAAGATTTTCAAATTCGATCGATTCCTTACCTCATGATATTTAGAAGAGAGTTTGCTGTTTTTGCTGAGGCTGGTGTACAAACAAACTCAAGTTTGACGCAGCTGGTTCATGATGCAAAGCAAATAGATATTGAAATGTTACGCCAACAAATAAATCCTCCCTCAGAAAAAGATTAATTTTTTCTCCATTCTTTAAGCGGCTGAAACTTTGACCAGTGTAGGCTGCTTGGAAGACAGTATTTTTACTTGAATATTTGCACTCTATATAAAAAATTATATTAAAATTCAATGACATTAATCCATCTTTTTGGGAAATCCTCGACTCAAAGTGCTTGCCTTAAAAAGTTGTCCATTCCCTTTTCTCGAAAACAAAATAATCACGTTGAATGCGATATTTTAGAAGATTGAAAAAAAAAATTAAATATTTTTCTGATTTGAATTAAATAATAATTTCAATAAAGACAATATGTTACAAGTGAAGAGACGCAAGTTTGAAGAGTGTTGGAT
>CAYGPI010000068.1:14914-15181 GCA_964351745.1 uncultured Francisellaceae bacterium | reverse complement strand
AGTGAACTGTTAGAATTAGAAAAAAATCATTATTTAGTTTTAAGAGTTGAGAAACACTTAAAGCCAGAAGTTAAGACTTTAGAAATGGTTCAAGCAGATATTAAAGATATGTTATTGAAGACCCAAGCCAGCGAATTAGCTAAAGCTCAAGCAGATTTGCTTGAGAAACAGCTGTTAGAAAAGCCCTTAGCACAAGTTAAGAAGGATTCAAGTCTTACTTGGCATAAGGTCAAAGGCGCTAATCGCTCAGATAGCTCTATTGAGCTT
>CAYGPI010000068.1:0-14904 GCA_964351745.1 uncultured Francisellaceae bacterium | reverse complement strand
CAATAAGCATGAAAGCTTTTGAAATGCCATTTTTTGAAGATAAGCCTGCAGTTGCTCAAACACCTTTAATAGGTGGTGATTACGCTGTCATTGCTTTAACCTCTGTTAAACATGGTGATGTCACAGATGTCCCTGAAGATCGCTTAGAGGCATTAAAGCAAAGCATGTCTCAAAATTTGGGTAGTTTAGATTTCCAGCTGTTTGCAAAAGAAGCTAGATCTCAGGTTAAGATATCTAAGAGTGATTGAGTAGAGCTACTTAAATAGCGCATATTACAAATCACGGTTCTTCTTGATTTGGATATGACCTGAATTATAATCCATGATTGTGATGTTTGCTTATTAGCACAAAGCATCACAATTAGAATTAAGCTTTGAACAGTAAACATGATCTTGCGATCGTCCTTCCACATCTATAAAAGTAAAATATCGAAATAAATTTAGTTTAGAACTTCAAGATGAAGTTAGCAGTGGAAGACTTTTGCGCTCTGTTTTGAAAACGACTTTAAAATAAAGAAACTTTCAAGGAGATGGACAGCTCAATATAAAAGAGTGCCGTCCACCTTTTGAAGGTTCAGAGTTTAGTTATTCAATGCCACCCATGGCAATATTGCTATAGCCTGCGTCAACATGCAAAATCTCACCAGTAATTCCAGAAGCTAAATCAGAGCTTAAGAATGCAGCCGTGTTACCAACTTCTAAAGCTGTTACATTGCGTCTTAATGGTGCAACCTTTTCTCCATGGCTTAACATCTTTTTGAAGTTTTTAATGCCGGATGCCGCTAGCGTTTTGATAGCACCAGCTGAGATACCATTCACTCGAATATTTTTTTCACCTAAGCTTGCTGCAAGATAGCGAACATTAGCCTCTAAGCTTGCTTTAGCTAAGCCCATGACATTATAACTTGGCACGGCTTTCTCAGCGCCGAGGTAGCTAAGAGTTAGAATACTGCTACCATCATTTAAACTAGGAAGAGCAGCTTTCGTTAGCGCGGCTAGGCTATATGAGCTGATGTCATGAGCCATTTGGAAACCTTCACGGCTTATAACCTCATGAAAATTGCCTTCTAATTGATCTCTAGGTGCAAAAGCAATTGAATGAATAAGACCATCGAAGTTTTGCCAATGGCTTGAAAGCTCTTCAAAAGCATGAGCTATTTGCTCATCGCTGCTAACATCACATTGTATAATGATATTTGAGTTAAATTCTTGCGCAAGTCCCGCCATTCTATCTTTAAATTTTTCTGTTTGGTAAGTAAAGGCAAGCTGAGCACCTTCTCTATGGAGGGCTGTTGCAATCCCATAGGCAATCGATTTATTACTTAGTAAGCCGGTTACCAAGAACTTCTTTCCTGCTAAAAATCCCATGTAGCCTCACAAGTCGTTATAATGAAATAGTGGTGATATATTACGCGATCCTTATAATAAGGTGTAGTAAACAAAAGGAATTTAGTTGAAAAGTGTTAGTTAAATATCTAAAAACTGTGCCATGGATTGTCCTTTTAGCCTTAGCAGCATGTCGTGACGTTGCACTTAACGATCCATACCCGAATAAAGAAGCGCAAGCGAATGAGCTATATGCTTCTTTTAGTGAGAGACCCAAGCATTTGGATCCTGCTCGCTCATATTCTTCTAATGAATGGATTATCACTAATCAGATTTATGAGCCACCGCTCCAGTATCATTACTTAAAACGTCCTTATACCTTAGAGGCCTTGGTCGCTGCGGAAATGCCTACAGTTACCTATTTGGATGCCAGTGGCCAAGTGTATGAGTCACTTCCCACTGACAAGGTTGCTTATACGATCTATGAAATAAAAATTAAGCCAAATGTTGAATACCATCCGCATCCTGCTTTTGCTAAAAGCGCATCAAATCAGTTTTTATATCATGATTTAACAGAAGATGATTTAGATGATATTGATACCTTAGGCGACTTTAACGAAACAGGCTCTAGAGAGTTAACCGCTTATGATTTTGTTTATCAAATTAAGCGATTAGCTGATCCAACGCTTAACTCTCCTATTTTTGGACTCATGCAAGAGTATATTGTTGGGTTAGATGAGTTTGAACAAGTTATTAACAAAAAGTACAAGGCTTTAAATGCGAGCATTGAGTCGCCTAAGTATTTAGATTTTAATGATATTCCAATGGAAGGGGCCACAGTCATTGATAAGTATACTTATCAAATTAAAATAAAAGGGGTTTACCCACAATTTATATATTGGTTGGCGATGCCTTTTTTTGGACCCATGCCTTGGGAGGCCGTTAAATTTTATTCGCAGGACTTGCTAGTTGAAAACAATATCACTTTAGATTGGTTTCCAATTGGGACAGGCCCTTATATGCTTGCTGAGAACAATCCTAATCTGAGAATGGTTTTAAGTAGGAACCCTAATTATCATGGAGAGCAATATCCAACAGTTGGAGAGGATCAAGATAAAGCCGCAGGCTTATTAGATCGAAGTGGCCAAGACTTGCCTTTTGTAGACAATATTATTTTTACTTTAGAGAAAGAGAATATTCCTTATTGGAATAAATTCTTGCAAGGCTACTACGACCAATCAGGCATAAGTTCAGATAGTTTTGATCAAGCATTGCAGGCTGCAGGAGCTGGGGGATTAAGCTTAACAACCTTATTACAAGATAAAGGGATTCAACTTAGCACTGCTGTCTTGCCGACAACGTCTTATTGGGCCTTTAATATGTTAGACGAGGTTGTTGGAGGGTATACGCCAGAAAAGCGTGCGCTAAGACAAGCTTTGAGTATTGCGCTTGATGTTGAAGAGTATATTGAGATTTTTAGTAACGGAAGGGCGATGGCTGCCCACAGCCCTTTACCGCCTGGGATATTTGGGTTTAAAGCCAGTCTGGAAGGCGCAAATCCAATAGTTTACGACCGTAAAAATGGAAAATTGAAACGAAAGTCCTTAGCTGATGCAAAAGCACTGCTGCATCAAGCGGGTTACGAAGGAGGCATCGATCCTAAGACAGGCTCAGCTTTAACTTTGTATCTTGATGCAACGATGAGTTCTGGTCCAGACTCGCAAGCTATTTATGCTTGGGTACGAAAGCAATTTAAAAAACTAGGTATAGAGCTTGTTGTGCGAGCAACTCAATACAATCGCTTTCAAGATAAAATTAAATCTGGCAATGCTCAAATATTTTCATGGGGATGGAACGCTGACTATCCAGATCCGGAAAATTTTCTCTTCCTTCTTTATGGGCCAAATAGCAAAGTAGGGCATGGAGGTGAGAATGCTTCAAATTATCAAAACTCAAAATTTGATACCTTATTTGAAACGATGAAAAGCATGCCTAATGGTGAGTCAAGACAGGCAGTTATAGATCAAATGATCGCAATGCTGCAAGAAGATGCTCCTTGGGTATGGGGATATCATCCTAAGATGTATGCTTTGTCCCATGGTTGGATGGCACCTTCAAAACCAAATGCTATGTCAAGAAACACTTTGAAATATGTAAGTTTAGATTCAAAGCTACGTGCTTCTTTAAGGCAGAGCTGGAATCAACCTATTTTCTGGCCAGTCTTTTTGATGGTATTACTTGGTATCATCTTATGTATACCAGCATGGCTTAAATATCGACATAAAATTTTAACAAAACCAGCTCTAAGACATAAGGACATGGAATGATTGCTTACATCATAAGACGGTTTCTCTACGCCGTTCCTATTTTAATTGGTGTGAATCTTTTAACCTTTGCTCTATTTTTTGTGGTCAATTCACCGGATGATATTGCCGCTGTTCATTTAGGTCACAAACATATAAACCAAGAGGGGATCGATGCATGGAAACATCATCGTGGCTACGATAAGCCTCTTTTCTATAATACAGAACAAAGTGGTACTTCTAAAATTAAGGAAACTATTTTTTTTGAAAAATCCTTAAAACTTTTTGTCTTTGATTTTGGAAGGGGGGATGCCGGTAGAGATATCAGTGAAGATATATCTCAAAGAATGTGGCCTTCTCTTGCCATTGCGATACCTGCTCTCATCATTGGATTATTGGTTAATATTAGTTTTGCTCTGTTAATTGTTTTTTTTAGGCACAGTTATCTGGATATTGGTGGCGTTATATTCTGTGTCATTTTAATGTCTATTTCAGCTCTGTTTTATATCATTGGCGGCCAATATTTACTTGCCAAGACCTTTAAATGGGTTCCAGTTTCTGGTTATGCAGAGGGATGGTCATTAGTGAAGTTTTTATTTCTTCCGGTCTTGATAGGCGTCGCTGGCGGTATTGGCTCCGGCACTCGATGGTATCGAACATTATTTTTGGAAGAAATCAATCGTGACTATGTGAAGACAGCTCGCTCTAAGGGGTTAAGTGATGTTGTTGTTTTATTTAGGCATGTCCTAAGGAATGCATTGATTCCAATTTTAACAGGGGTTGTTGTTATTTTGCCTTTATTATTTTTAGGTTCATTGCTGACAGAATCCTTTTTTGGGATCCCAGGTCTTGGCTCCTATACGATAGATGCCATTAACCAACAAGATTTTGCCATCGTTCGCTCTATGGTATTTCTAGGCTCAGTTTTATATGTGGTTGGTTTAATTCTAACAGATATTTCTTATACCTTAGTTGATCCTCGGGTGCGTTTAACATGAGGCATTTATGACAAGTTGGCAATTTTCTCTACTATGGACAGATTGGCTTATTTGGGCCTTGGTGCTTATGGTGCTTTGCTTTGTGATGTACATTGTTAAGACGCCCCATCAACGTCTAGCTTGGCAAAAAGTCTTTTGTCGCCCTATACATTTATGCGCAAGTATGGTTTTAGGGGCATTCATTCTCGTTGGGCTTATGGATTCTATTCATCTTAAGATGAAAGCCTCATCAGATCAAACTGGCGGGATCGTATCCGTTTTAGATTTGGCGCTAAAGCCAGTCAAAGATGGTATGGAATCTTCTTATTCGGCCCCAATGAGCACTCACGCATTCACAAAAGAAGTGATTGAGCTTAGTGATGGCCAAACAACAAGAGATTACCCTAGACTAGAGTATGGTGGAGCTCACTTGACTGATCTAGCGCTCAAATCTCAGGATATCCAGAGTAGACTTTTGATATTACTTGCGCAGAGCGCCATTGTTTGGTTTGGTATTTGTATGGCCATCGCTGCTATTTTTTGTTTATTGACAAAAAACTCTATCGAAGATTTTTTAGGGAGCGTCATAAAAGGAGAGCGATTGTTTCCATGGCGAACTCTCTTGGGGATGTTAGGCATTTTTGTAGCTCTTATATTCATCATCAATGGTTTGATGTCTTATTACCACCTTTTAGGAACTAGCAAAATCGGAGAAGATGTCCTTTATCAATCCATGAAAAGCATTCGCACAGGGCTTGTCATCGGCACTTTAACAACGCTTTTCATGCTCCCTCTTGCTCTGACATTGGGGCTGATGGCAGGTTATTTTAGAGGTATCATCGATGATATTATCCAGTATATATATACGACTTTGAGTTCCATTCCTGGCGTTTTGCTCATTGCCTCGGCTGTCTTGACATTACAAGTGGTGATGAGCAAGCATCAATTCCTATTTGAGACGCAAGCACAGCGCTCAGATGCAAGATTGCTAGCCTTATGTGTCATTTTAGGCATTACTAGTTGGACTGGCTTATGTCGATTGCTACGTGCAGAAACTTTAAAGTTAAGAGAAATAGAATTTGTTCAAGCTGCTCGAGTGCTCGGTGTCAAACATTTTAAAATAATTTTCAAGCATCTTTTACCTAATGTTGCTCACATTATTCTTATCTCAATGGCGTTGGATTTTAGTGGTTTAGTTCTTGCGGAAGCCGTTTTATCTTATGTCGGTGTTGGTGTGGATCCTTCATCTTACAGTTGGGGAACGATGATCAATGGTGCGAGACTTGAGTTAGCGAGAGCTCCAGTTGTTTGGTGGTCGCTTTTATCAGCTTTTGCTTTTATGTTCACGCTTGTGTTAGCGGCTAACATTTTCGCCGATGCTGTACGAGACGCATTTGATCCAAGGGTTTAATCAATGAATAAAACTTTACTAAAGATATCGAATCTATCCGTTAGCATAGGCTCTGGCGATCATTTGATTCATGCCGTCGATGGGCTTTCTCTTGAAATTCCTGAAGGAAAAACATTTGCTTTAGTGGGTGAGTCTGGATGTGGGAAATCTATCAGTGCGCATACGTTAACAAGATTGCTTCCTGATCAGGCTAACATTTATGAAGACTCACAAATCATTGTTGATGATTATGATATTTTTAGCATGTCTGAAAAGGGGATGCGAAAACTTAGAAAGCAGAGCATTGGCATGATCTTCCAAGATCCTATGGCTGCTTTAAACCCTGTGATGACGATCGAACAACAAATGCTTGAAGCGATATCAGGGCGCAAAGGGTTAAGTCACAAAGAGCTACAACATCAATTAATATCTGCTTTAGATAGTGTCCGTATCTCTGATCCCATAAGAATCCTAAAAGCTTATCCTCATGAGCTATCGGGAGGTATGAAGCAACGTGTGATGATAGCTTTGAATTTAGCGAAAGAGCCAACTTTATTGATTGCAGATGAGCCAACCACAGCTTTAGATGTCACGACGCAGGCGGTTATTTTGCAAATTATTAAGGATTTGCAATTAAAAAACAAGATGACACTATTGCTGATCACTCATGATTTAGGTGTGGTGGCACAAATGGCAGACTGGGTTGGTGTTATGTATGCTGGCCATATTATTGAAAAATCTTCAGCCAAAGACTTTTTTAAAGGGCCTAAACACCCTTATTCACAAAAATTGTTGGCAGCTTTACCTGAGAATGCGACCAAAGGCCGCCCTCTATCTGTGATTGAAGGGGCAGTACCTAGATTAAGTCAACGCCAGCTTTTGTGCCGTTTTCGTGAACGGTGTCATAATAAAGTCGCCATTTGTGATACTGAAAAACCATTTTCTTTTGAAGTGCCTGGTTATGGTGAAGTTCGCTGTCATGGATATGATTTGTCTTTAGACGAGCACCAAAGGCCAATTGTCAAATTACCAGCCCTACCAGATTTTGATGAAGGATATGAAACGCCGGATGCGAAGCCAGTTTTGGTTGTGAAAGACTTAAAGGTCCACTTTCCGATTAAAAAGGGCTTCTTTAAGAAAACCATTGGGCACATTAAAGCTGTTGATGGCATATCTTTAAAGCTTGATATGGGGGAGACATTAGCGCTAGTAGGGGAATCTGGGTGTGGTAAAACAACAGCTGGCAAGGCAGTTTTGAGTCTGATCGAAGGCGAGGGCCAAGTTGTTTATTGGGGTAAAGATATTCATGGCATGTCTGAGCGACATCTTCGAAAAGTACGTGGTGATTTGCAATTTGTTTTTCAAGACCCAAATGCTTCTATGGATCCAAAAATGCGCATTGGTCAAATTCTTGAAGAAGGCATGGTGGCTCTAAAAATTGGTGGAAGTGCCAAAGAGCGCGACGAGAGAGTCGATAATTTATTAAGCCAAGTGGGCTTATCTTCAGATATGAAGTATCGCTACCCCCATGAGTTTTCAGGTGGTCAGCGACAACGAATTGCTATTGCCCGTGCCTTGGCTGTCAATCCAAAGCTGATTATCTGCGATGAGCCAACCAGTGCACTCGACGTTTCTGTTCAGGCGCAAATTTTAAATCTTCTACAAACTTTAAAACTAGAGTACGAGATTAGCTATTTATTCATTACTCATAATATTGGTGTTGTTAGCTACATCGCAGACACTGTTGCAGTCATGTATTTAGGCCGTATTGTAGAAAGTGGTCCAGCCTCAGTGGTGCTTAAAGATCCCAAGCATCCTTATACCCAATTACTCTTATCAAGCGTGTTAACGACAACACCGTTAGAAAAAATTGAAACAGAAAATTTGGGGGAAGTGCCTTCACCAGCCGCGCCTCCAAGTGGTTGCCACTTCCATCCAAGGTGTCCACATGCCATGCCTGCTTGTGAGATATCTTACCCTGAGTCCTATAAAATGAGTGAGCAACATACTGTTAAATGCTACCTTTATTTAAATCAAAATTTGGAATCCGGAGATAACCATGGCAGAGCACGAAAGCTCGAATTTAGAGCCTGAAGAAGAAGTTATTGTCAAAGTTTGGGATTATCGTTGGCCTGAAGGTGCCTTGGTCGACAGCTTTTCAGCTGCGACTACGGCGCAGCAATGGTTTGATATTTGTGATAGCGAACAAGAGGCTCTTGGTGTTATAGGGCATGCCTTGTCGATGCTTATGAAAGGTGATGTTTATCCTAGTCCAGAGCAGCTGGAGTTGCTAGGACAACATCCTCAAATGAAAGACCGCATCTTGCGATTATGTAATTTTATCTTTGTTAGCCATGCAGGTACCGATCTGACGCAATTGTCCAGGGCTATCGTGCTTCTTGGCAGTAAAACCGTTCGTAATCTTGCTTTTTGTGCGGCGCTTTATAATCGGTTGTTAGTTGAGCCAACACCTAAGTCGATTCTTCCTGAACTAGTCAGAATGCAACTTGCTGGAAAATATGCTGTTCTATTCGCTTGTAGGAAAGATCCAAAATTATTGAATGCGGAAGAAATCTATGTGGCGGCTGCTATGGCGGGCATGGGGCAAGCTTTAGCCATCTATTTTGGGGATGAAAGATCAAGATCTTTAGAGAATATGTCTAAATCACATAATCGACCAGTTGATGATGATATGTTTGAAGATGTTTTTCATTTTAAGGCTCAAGATTTAACAAGGTTATGTGCAAAAAAATGGTATTTGGGAGATACCATGAATCAATTTTTATCAGCATCAACTTTTGAAAGCTACGTGCTCGTTTCCATTGATTTAGCTCTCAAGTATACAAAAGGCTTATTTGATGGGCATTTGTCGAGCAGTTTTTCAAAAGCTAGAAAGGAGCTTTCATCGTTTCTTGAGCTCGATGCAGATGGTTTGCAAGATATTATGCTAGAAGGTCTAGAGCAGACCTTAGAGGGGCTTGCAATGTATGATAATCCAGATTTGCTTGAATATGTACCTTATCCAAAAACTGACACAGAGATTGAGATTGCAAGTCAAACCAAAGAAACTGTAGAGTTTAAAGGCGAGCCTGATCTTGAGAAAGTTAAGATGACCATCGATCAGCTTATTAAGGTGCCCTTTACCAAACAAGCTAATGTTTCTAGTTTAATGTCTTTAGCCATAGCGGGTCTCCATGAAGGCGGAGACTTTGATAGGGTTGTTTTTTTCTTGATAGATCCCGCTACAAAGAAAGCGCAGTCAAAACATATGATTCAAAGTTCTAGGGAGATGTTTGAGCAACGCTTTAATCTTGAAGTGGAAGATGATGCCTATTTCTCTGACCTTAGTTTAGATCTCAGGAAACCAGAAGGTTTTTTAATTCGAAATATATTAAGAGAGGACAAATTTGCTTGGGTTAGCCCTGCTAGTACAATGGTTTTAAGAAAACTTCGAAATCACGCTTTTAATCAAGTGATGGGATCTGGGCAGTTTTTTGTAGCCCCTATTATTGTTAAAAAACAGAAAATTGGGTTTTATTATTGTGATAGACAGATAAGTTTTCGTAAACTTGATGTGCAAAGTTATGATGTTTTTGTTGATATTTGTTTGCAAACTAATAAATCTTTAGAGATGCTTCAGGACCGTTAGGCATTCTCACTATTCTGTCAAGACTGGGAAGGTTGCTATGATAGTCTGAAGTGTCGATATTGCAATGATCTTCTTTTTTTAAAGTAGTTGTCTCTCTTTGGATTAGTCTCTAATATATCAAGCACAGATAACAATTTTATTGAGCCAGTTAGTTGAACACCAAGCATTTCAGGATTAAGTGGCTGACTGCACTCTATAGGTTTAGAGTTAGAAAAAGAATTGTTTAATAATTCATATGCTATTAAGAGCAAGGAAAAAACATGACGAGCATCTTTAAACCCGCGGCTTTACTTATATGTAGTTTTCTCTCCTATTCATCTCATGCCTCTATAATCTATGATGTTTTCGATACCTCAAAAACTAACTGCGCTGGAGCAGCTCATGGCTTATGGACTAATACAGATATAGCTGGAGGCACCTGTTCGAACTATTTTTCAATAGACGGCAAGTTTACTCTATTTAATGATGATGCAGACAGCACCAATTGGTATGCAACTTTAAGTTCTACTGCTACTAACCCACAAAATGTAACTGCGAATATAGATTTAATATTTACTGGCTTTGAAGATTCATGGGCAGGATATAAGCAAGAAACCGGTGCTCCCTATAATCCAGCTACCATGGATTTCTTTAGTGCTGTTTCAGGAACCATTGATATCTTAGGTACCAGCTATGACATCGACAGCTTTGTAGGGCCACATGCTTTTCAGTATGGTGATGGTGCGAATGCAAAAGATGCGGATAAATTTGGCGGCTCCGCTTGGATCCAATCTCCAGATATAACTTCTCATCATTGGGATCTAAATCTTGTTTTCGCTGCACCTCCAGGCCCCTCAGTTGAAATACCAGAGCCTAGCACTTTATTGCTTTTTGGTCTTGCTTTCTTGGGGCTTGTTAGTTTTAGAAAACGAAGCATTTAGAGACTTTAAAGTATTTTATTTCTAGAAATATGACATGTGCGCTGAGCTTCTGGTTAGTCTAACTACTTTGTCAGAAGCTCATTTTCCTTACAACTAGGGGTTAATCACTATGTCAACTCAGGGAGCCATTCAAAGGAAGGAAGCACTAATCCAACTTAGGCAATTTAAACAAGCGATTCAATTATATATCAAGCCAGTTGAAGATAGCTCATTGATGTATTATTCAAACCTCATGGCATTTAACAAATGCTTAGGAAATGCTCAGGGCCTCCAAGGTTTAAACGTATGGAAGCTCAGCTCTTTAAGCAAAAAAATGTTTGATGGCGCTGTGGCTTATATTGAGGCAACACAACGATTTGTACAAGAATGTGCAAGAGGCTTTTTGAGTAATCCAAAGGCCTTGACCCGCTTTAATGACCATGTTGATAATGCAAAATCAGTGCCTGGTGAGCTACTAGAGCATTGGCAGAGCCTTGCGAATGCGCTTGGGTGCTCTACAACGCATTTAGAATTTGCTCAAAGTTTTAATAATGATGAAGATAGAAATCACTATTTTATGGTTAAAAACATAAACCCAATGCTTGGCACCTCCTTGGTTGAAGGGCGAAGAAGGATTGAAGCGCTATCTCAATATGGTACAGATCTCGATAGTGCTTATAAGTGCCGCATGTATCAAAAATAATAAGTATCGTAGCGTAGCTAATGAGCATTGAAAAAGAGCTGACTATTTGTGATAGTCAGCTCTTTTAATTTAAATCGTATTAAATTCTGCAAAGAAACCTAGGTTATAAGAAGTTGAGCTCTTATACGGGTTGATATCAAATGGCGCATTATTTTGATTGGAGCCAACAAAGTTAATACGACCGGTTTGATCAAAGGTGACAAGTGCTCTGACACCAAAATTACCCAAAAATAGGTATTGAAGGCCTAATCCAAAACGTGCAGATGCTTTTGATTCGAGTTTAAATCGAAGCTCAACAGGAGCGGCATTGACAGGATAATAAATGATAGTACTTTTAGGTTGTAGCGATGCTAAGCCCAGGTGAAATATGGCTTCAAAATTAGGGTAAAACTCCCAGTAATATAAACCACTTAAATACCAAGCTGTTAACCTCATATCAACTTGCGAGGCATCTCCAATCACAGAGGCTTGGTCAAAAATAAAATCTGTTGTATCAAAAGATCGCCATTTATTCTTCTTTGAAGAATGGTCGTAACCGATATCGACTCCCCAGTTTTTATTGATTCGTGTGCCAATATAGAAACTGCCAGCACGAGTTAGATCCGGAAAAGTATGTATAAAGTTATTTGAGGCACCGTCAGTTTTAGGCTCTACTTGCCAAAATTTATAGTCAGCCCCAACATGGGGCACAAAGTCGACAGCTAAAACATGTGTTGAAAACAGCGCCGTGAATAAAATGATAAGATGCTTAAGGCTACATTTAGCTTTCATACTACTTTCCTTGAGTTTAATCGGTTATATCGCTATTTTGTCGTTGCTAACACTTTGAGTCAACTTTTCGTAAAACTAACAAAGAATCATATAGAGCAGTGTCATATTACGCTTTATAAATGATTAATTTTTGGCCTGGTTTAATGCTCTGGCGATCTAAGTCATTCCATGAGATTAGTTCGCTGACCTTTACCTTATGCTCTTGGGATATAGACCAGAGAGAGTCGCCTCGAACGACGACGTATGTTAGCTCTTGCGTAGGAATAATACCCTTTGAGTTTTTATTAGGGATATAAATCATCGTCCCTGGATATACCTTATTGCTACTGAGGTCATTAATCATATGTAAGGCACTGACAGTGGTGTTACATTGTTGGGCAATTGTATTTAAATTGTCTCCTTTCTTAACAATATACGTATGATGCATGGTTAAGTCTGATGCATTTAAGCGACGTAGTTGTTTGGTTAGGATTGGGGCAGCAGCAGCAGGGACCAGCAATTGATGAGGTCCTTTGGGATGTGTTGAATTTTGCTGTAGCCCAGGGTTTAATAAAAGTAATTCTTCATGTTTAATCTTGGCTAGATCTGCTGCGATTTTTAAATCAATTTGGTGATTGACTTGTACTACTTCTAAGTAGGTTTCATTGTAAATAGGGGGGAGGACAACGTTGTGTTTCGCCGGATTTTTAACTATGGAAGCTAGGGCTAAAAGCTTAGGCACATAATTTTGAGTTTCTTGTGGTAAGCTAAGGTGCCAGAAATCAGTAGGCTTTTGAAGCTTCTTATTTTGTTTGATGGCATTTTGTACGCGTCGCTCTCCACAGTTATATGCCGCAAGAGCAAGAAGCCAGTCTTCATCAAATAAACGGTGCAAGTATTGTAGATGGCTTAGCGCTGCAATGGTTGATTTCTTTACGTCTTTTCGGCCGTCGTACCAGTGATCTTGTTTTAGACCTAAAATTCTGCCGGTTGCAGGCATGATTTGCCACAATCCACCAGCACCACTTCGACTAATGGCCTTGGGCTCAAAATTGCTTTCAATCATAGGAAGCAAAGCAATTTCTAAAGGTATGTCTCTTCTTTGGACTTCATTTACAATCATATGAAGAAAAGGCTCAGCGTTAGTACTAAGTTGACTCAAATAATAATTTGATTTAGAAATTTCTTTAACATGTTTTAGTACTCTAGGGTGACGCTCAGGATACACAAGGTTAAAGTTGAGCCTGATAAGCGTCCAAAGGACTTGGGGCTCATGGGGCTCTAAGGATTCATTAGGCCTCATGTGTAGAGGGGCTGCGTCTCTGTGAGAGAATAAGCCAACTCGTAAGCCAGCTTGAGGCAATAGCCATTTTGCTAGAGGTTGTATTTGGTGGTTGATTGGAATACTTGAGCTGCTGGGCTTAAAAGCACTTAAGCTTAGATCTATGGCAATCATCAGAGAAATTAAGAAAATACGTTGAATGTTCATATGTTTTTTTCTACATCTATGGATAGTATTTTTTATAAGCAAAAGTAATCATCAATAGTTATCTTTCCAAAGTCTAAGTTGCGTGAATACCGATACTGGATCATCAACTTGGCAGCGGCCCATATGAGCTGAAATGCGACCAGCTAAAATTGGTTCGTGGCATCGAAGAAAGGGATTACATTTTTTCTCGCTTGCGAGTGTAACAGGAATCGTGGGTTGATTCTGCGCTCTTTGTGCTAAAGCAGTTGTCAGTCTTTCTTTCAAGTGAGGATTTTTGGGTTCAACCTCTAGACTAAACTCTAAATTGGCTTGAGTGTATTCGTGAGCGCAGTATACCAAGAGATTGTCGTCTAGCTGTAATAATTTTGATAGAGAATTGTGCATCTGTTGTGCAGTTCCTTCAAAAAGTCGTCCACACCCACATAGGAAAAGGGTGTCTCCACAAAATAGATATTTATCGTTATAGTACGCAATGTGTCCTAAAGTATGGCCAGGAATTTCTAGCACATTAAAAGAAAGATCTAGAAAAGGGATAGATACAATATCATTTTCTTTAAGAGGGTGAGTGATGCCTTGAATTTTCTCTTTTGCGGGACCATATACCGCAACACCTGGGTACTGTTGGGTGAGCTTAGAGATGCCACCGCAGTGATCATGATGGTGGTGAGTAATAAGTATGCCACCCAACTCGAATTGGTTTTTTTCTAGGATTTCAATGACTGGATCAGCGTCACCGGGATCAACAATAATGACCTTCGATAGCTTCCCTTTTATAAGCCATATATAATTGTCGGAAAATGCGGGGATAGGAGTAATTTGTATCATGGTAGCCCAAAATATTTTTATTAAGTTATCGTAATTGACTTCATGCAAGAAGAAAAGACTTCAGAGCCTTGGTGGCTTGATATAAAAGCAGGTGGCATGCTTGTAGATGCGGAGCGTAAGGTTCTTGACGATCTCTTACCTAGCCTCTATGGCTACCATCTTGTGCAATGCGCGCCTCCAAGGTTTGCATCATTTGTCAGTGCTAGTTTGATAAGCCATAAGGTGCTGATAAACGCAGCCGGAAACAGTCATTGGCCTTGCTCAATTTTAACTGGCGATGTAGAGCAACTAGCTATTTTACATGATAGTGTTGATGTTTTTGTCTTAACTCACTCTTTAGAGTCGGCAACATTGCCTCATCAAGTCCTTCGAGAAGCACATCGGTGCCTGATACCTGAAGGCCATATTGTGATAACGGGCATTAATCCTTTTAGTTGGTGGGGGATGTTAACGTTTATTCATAAGCTTTTTAACCGACAATCAAAAACAAATATGATAAGCCCTAACCGCGTCAAAGATTGGTTAAAACTTTTAGATTTTGACATCCTCCAAACAAAAATGTTATATTTTAGGCCGCCTTTGCCACAATGATAA
>CAYGPI010000067.1:0-15450 GCA_964351745.1 uncultured Francisellaceae bacterium | reverse complement strand
GTCGTGGATCTTTTAATGAAGACTATGCAACATATTGCTGATTGGAATCACCACCAAGAGCGAACCAATCACCCAGGTGCGATTAAATAACTTGGTTGCCAAGCTGCTTATTCTTTTGAGATACCTGAGCATTTGATCATAGTTTCATGCTTTTGGCTATTTTTCATTCTCATTTAAAGTATTAAGCCGCTAGTATTTAGACGATACAGATGTTAGTTTGGTTACTATAATGGCTTATTTGGAGTAAAAAGGTGCATATGCATAAGACAGCCACAGCAATTGGACTTTTTGGAGTCCTACTATGGACATTCAACGCACTTTTTGTTGCTCTTTTATCCAACATACCAATCGCTCAAATTATTACAGTCACACTTGGCATATGCTTTATCTTGGGCATTATAAAAATTACCTATCAACAACGATGGCACCAAATGAAGCAACCTGCCATTATTTGGTTTTTTGGCATCATAGGGATCATTGGTAATAATTTTGCTTATATTGGCGCGACCAAATATGCCCCTATCGATCAAGTTAGCTTAATCGTCGCTCTTTCACCCGTCTTTTTAATACTGTTAGCAACTTTTGTCTCAAAGGAAGCATTCAAAATAAAATATTTACTCAGTGCCGGCATCGGTCTCTTAGCCATTTATATTTTAGTCACGCAAAAAAATGACATGTCTGCTCTTCAAGTAGAGTTTATTGGAGGATATATCTTGGCATTATTCGCAGCCATCGCTTGGGCCAGCTATACCCTAAGCTTGCGCTACTACAAGGCACCTATTGATATGATTGGCTTGTTTTGTGGCGTAGGTTCTGTGTTAGCAGCTTTAATCCACTTAAACTTTGAAACAACCGTCATCCCTACTGGTGAGCAGTGGCTTGTTCTCTGCACGCTCGGTACGTTTATGTTATGGCTCGCCTATTATCTCTGGGCGTTTGGAATCATGCATGGTGATATGCGTTTATTAAGTATTTGCCTTTATGCTGTCCCTGTCTTTTCGATCGTATGGCTTGTGCTCTTTAATAAATCAACCGCCACACCTTCCATGGCGATTGCGGTGACTTTGGTCGTGAGTGCTTCTCTGTTAGCTAGACCCAGCTCAAAGAAATCCATCGAGCCTTCTAAGGAGCCTATGAAATCTAATGATTAAAAGGCACCTACTTATTAGTCAGCCTTAGGCTGCTCCACAAGACCATCATGCGTAAGAACAAAGATTCTATCCGCAGAGCGGATGGTCTCTGGTCTATGCGCAATAATAATACGAGTCATCTCTAATTGCTTAACGGCATGATTAACAGCTTGCTCCAAAGCCACATCCAAATGACTGGTCGCTTCATCTAAGAATAGAATTCTTGGTTGCTTATACAAGGCTCTCGCTAACAAGACTCGCTGCATTTGCCCACCAGAAAGACTCGTGCCCATGTCACCTATTAAGGTGTTATAACTCATAGGCATTCTCGCAATATCTTGTGAAATCACAGCCATGTCGGCAGCTTTGACAATCCGATCTTGATCAATTTCAGATTCAAAGAATGCAATATTTTCACTCATTGAGCCCGATAGCAATTGATCGTTTTGCATCACTGCGCCATATTGCTCTCTGAAATTTCTATGCCCAAAAGTAGCAAGCTCAACGCCATCTATCAAAATTTTTCCTGATTCAATCGCAAACAACCCCATCATCACCTTCATCAAGGTTGTCTTACCACACCCTGAAGGACCAATAATAGCAACAGACTCGCCTTGATTAATCTTTAAGCTAACCTTATCTAAAACAAATGGCTCATTTTCATTATAACGAAATGAGACGTTTTGAAGCTCAATCGTGCCCTTAACTTCTTTAGTTTCTAATCCTGTTTCTTGAATCTCTTGTTTCTCTAGGGCAATATCCCCCAGGCGCTCTAAATGTAATCCGAGCATTTTTAACTCAATTAAGTTCTCAATGAGGGCCGCAGCACGTGACGTAAATTGCTGCTTATAAGATAGAAAGGCATACATCATACCAACAGAAAAAGTGGATTCAGGATGCATCACCAGCTGCGCTGCAAAGAAAACAACTAAGATGTTTTCTATACCAAATAGAAGTGCATTGGTCGTTGAAAACACAATACCCATTTTTGCTTTTCTGATCCCAGTATTCATACTATCAGCAAATCGGTTTTGCCAAAGAGTTTGACGTTGGCTTTCTTTCCCAAAAACTTTAATGCTTTGAATACCGCGAACTGTTTCCATGAAATTCGAGCTTTCTTTGGCCTTCGTCACAATCGCTTCTTCATTGATTGCTCTAAATGGCCTGTACCAAACCAAACGTATCACGGCGTACAAAGCAACAGCCGTAATCACGATACAGGCTAATAAAGGACTATAAATAAAGATCATGGTTAAAGTTGCAAGACTCATAAGCCCATCAACCACAGCCTGAACAATGCCCTGTGTTAAAAATTGCTCTATCTGAGACAAAGAACCAAATCTTGACACAATGTCGCCTATATGGCGCTTTTCAAAAAACGGTAAAGGGAGTCGAATCAAATGCCTGAATAAATTCGTCGCCATTTGAATACTTAACATGCTTGAGAACATCAACACAACATAGGATCGTAAAGCTGTGGTTGCCAGCTCAATGAGCATGATTAAACCAAACCCCAAGGCTAAAACAGTCAACAAACTCGTGTCGTAACTAAGTAAAACATTATCAACAATGGTTTGGACATACCAAGGACTAATAAGCGAAAAAATCTGCAGCACAACCGAAAGGATAAAGACTCTAAGCATCAAACGCTTAAGACCTACCATTCGGCTCCAAAAAGTAGAGAAAGGAATTTTTCTTACTTCATCTTTTTGCTCAAAGGTTGGGGTTGGGGTTAGCTCTAAAGCAATCCCGGTAAAGTGTTCGCTCACTTCCTTCATAGGAATTTTGCGAATGCCTTGAGCTGGATCATGAATGATGATGTGATTTTGATAAACTTTCTTCAAAACCACAAAGTGATTCATATCCCAATGCAAAATTGTAGGGGTTTGAAGTTGATTTAGCTCTTCAAGCTCAAGCCGAAGTGGTCGACTTGCAAAATCCATTTGATCAGCTATCTGGATTAAAGTTTGTAATGTAACACCACGCAAGGAAATAGGAAATTTGTGCCTCAGCGTTGCGATATCAATCTTATGACCATGGTAACTAGAAACCATCGCAAGACAGGCTAGACCACATTCAGCCACTTCTGTTTGCAAAATATTTGGCAACTGATGTTTTGATGTAAACTTAAGCAAAGATAAAACATTGTCCATAACTAGATTTTCCCCTTAAGACTATAAAGCGGATCTAAAATCCAATCTAATAAGGACTGGCGCTCAATAATAATATCTGCCTCTAAGGACATACCAGGCTGTAAAATCATCTCTTTGCCATAAGCTCTCACGGTCTGCTTATCAATCAACACAACGACACGATATACTGGCTCTTGAATCTCAAGAGGGATCGCTAACTCTTGGGGATGTAAAATATGTTGTGATATAGACTCAATCGTCCCACCATAAATCCCGTAACGCTGATGAGGGAAAGCATCATATCGCATTTTGACTGTTTGACCGACTTCAATAAAGCCAATGGCTCGAGTTGGAATGTACAACTCTGCTTTCATAACAGAATCTTTGGGAATAATGGCTAGAATGTTAGCTGCTTGTGCATTCATCCATTGCCCTTCATGAACACTTAGCCCATCAACTGTCCCACTAATGGGTGTCTTTATTTCAAAAATACTACGCCCCTGGATCTCATAGAGTCGCTGCTTTAAATCTGATTGCTCTTTTTTTAAAGATCCAATTTTGGATTGAACTTGAATAGGATATGAGATTAATTGCGAGTCAATTTCAACAATATTATTTTTCTTAGTTGTTCGACTTCTCAATAACTCTTGCTGTTGCTGCAATAAGGCTAAATGCTCTTCTTGAATCTTGTCGAAGTCTTTTTGAGATAAGATTTTGCTATCTAGTAATTTTTGATTAGCATCAATGCGTTGCTCTGAAATCAAAACTCGCTTCTTATGAATAGCCAAAGACTCATTAATTTGCGCTAACTCTTCTTTAAGGCCGGTGCGTTGAGTCTTCATTCTATCTAACTCTGATGTCTCTATACGGCGCTCACTATCAATTCGTTGTTCGATTTCAGATAGCCCTAACTCAATCTCTTCAAGGATTAAGGTATCGACATCGGTACCATTCTCCATAGAGCGCTCAAGTGACATTTTAACAAGTGATTGACCTGATTCGACCACTTCACCTTCAGAAACATAAATATTAGTGATGGTACCCGTGTTAGGTGCAAAGACTTTAACAATACCCTTGTCAGGCACTAAATACCCACGCACTGTTTCTTTGCGGGCATAAGTTCCCCAAAATAACAGGCCAACAATCATTGCCGCAATGACAACAGCAACTGTGGTTAAAATGGCAAAAGACAATGGCTGTAAAAGCAAAACCTCGCCCATGAGACGATCTTTTTGATGCTCAACAGCTTCTTTTCTGAATAAGGATGAAGACATGCAAGTTTGGCCCAAACAGTAAATAACAACTAATAGGCGCAGTATACACGAATCACACAAAAGTTATTAGTTAGCCCATCAACCGCAGGCGGACGTTTGTCGAAAACTAATTAGATGTGCCAAGAAGTTTTAAATCTGCGTCGAAACTGATTGTTCTTCGAAGGCCTGGTCCCTTTTTGACCGAGCTCGTTGTGTCTACATCATTGTTCTCTTCAAGCAAGAAATTAACTGGCGTTCGAGGTCTTGGTCTATGAATGATCACAGGTGGTGGTGGCTGGGTGCCAGCTTCGCTTAAATGTAGAGCATTAAGTTCATCCATGGTTTTTTGCATTTCCTGTTGATTTTTTTCCCTTCTCAACTGGGCTTCTTTTAACCACTGTTTTCGCTGCTCTTTCCTTTTCTCTTGACTTTCGGCCAAATCCTTAGAAAAACGCACAAAATCTCGAGCAAAACAGTTAATATCAGTCATGTTTTCCTCATAAAAGGCAAGAACTCCAGCATGTTTCTCATCCATGAGGAATTGCTTAACTGGCTCTAAATTATGAAGAGATGAAGCGCAAAAAGCACTTTGTAACAACTTAATTTCGGCATGAGACATCAATGGACGAAGCTTATAATGGATCTTTAAAAAAGCACCAGCTTCAGGTCGCGATAAGGACCTAGCCCAAGAATCAAAAATACCTGCATCTGTCGTTAATGCAGGAGAAATGCTCGCTTTTAATAACGAGAAGCTGCCAGACATTAGCTCTAAAACATTGCTAACTCGCTCTTTTTTAACCACCAAACCATCAATCATATCGCACCGCACTAATTTTAAAATTTAGGGAATTTTATAATTAATCCACGCAATATTCAAGGCAGCTGGCTACTTAGTATAAAACGTTTCGTCAGATTCAACTGGTTGTGAGTAAATAGACTGATCGTGGTATTCGCCTTGCGGATAATGGAAATCCCGAGATCCAACCCCAAAGGAGCCTTCGTCACACCGATAAATCCGACCTTTGGCTGTTGGCTGAACAGCTTGAGATAGCTCAACCCAAACAATATGAGTTGCGCCCAATTGAGCTGCCTCATCTAGCGCCTTGTACTTTGCTTTTTGTTTGCCTAAAGGGGTATAAATCAAGTCGCTGGTTGCTGTAACCCCACCAAGGAAAACACACTCCGTGACCATTTCAGGATAAGCTGGACGAACTAATTTTGCTCGATAACTTGGCTCAATAGCGCAACCCATAAGAGCTAAAAAGATTATTCCAATCAAAGTATTTTTGAACATGCCCCAACCCTTACTAATCGTCTTGCAAAGATTTACAATTTGTTTCTACAATGAAAAAGCACATAACAAAGCCAACTATCATACTTAATGGTAGCATGATTAATGCAAATTTGAAGTCTTCAATACTATAAATAGGGTGACCAGACGCATCAACTAAGCCATGACGGCTAAAGTCTAGAAGCTTTGCAACAACCCACTGGAAAAAGCCTGCAAAGACGACTATAAAGTTTGTCATAGCAATAGCCGTTCCAGCGACTGATCCTTTCGACTTTTCCTTAGCGATAGCAAAGCAAATAATTTCTGTACTTGAAACTGCACCAAATAAAAATAGCATCCCAAATAGAAGCCAAGTCGGCAAAATTGGCCCATAAATCAAAACCAACATAATGAGAGAGCCAACAAAAGAGCCTAGTAATAGAGGCAAGACTCTACGTTTGATCGTATCTGATATGTAGCCTGCAATCGGGCCACCAATCGCCCAACCAAGAAAAATCATGGATGTCGCATAAGTCGCAATTTTTGGCTCAAAGCCATAATAACTCTTGAAAAATAATCCACCCCACATTTCCGCAAAAACGGTTGTAGGCAGCATGATGAGAGCACCAGCTAATCCATTAATCCAAATCTGACTATTTCCAAAGACTTGAAGGATATCCTTAAAAAGTTTTTTAAAGGTGAGATCTGGCTCTGAAGTTTCATGATCTGGAGGTGCGTCTTTAATGACCAGCCAAATAAGCGGTATTAAAGCCACACCAACACCGCATGCATAAAGCAGGGTTTTTTCCATGCCGACTTGATTGACCATCAAAAGTAATAGATTTTGGCCAACCATCGCACCGCCCATACCCAGAGCTGTGGTTGCACCGGCAATAAAGGCAAATCTTTCTGGTGGCAGCCAAATGCTAGCTAATTTTAAGACGCCAACAAACGCAAAAGCTGATCCAAAGCCTATAAGAAATCTTCCTAATAAGGCTAAATTAAAATTGGAAGACAGGGCTAACATAGCCACACCAAAGGTGCAGCAAAAAACAGCAAGGGTAATAACTCTTCTTGGACCAAACTTGTCCATCATAACCCCTACCGGCAACTGCAGAGGTGTATACGCCACAAAATAATAGGCGCTAATGAGACCAACACCCGCAGCGCTGATGTCATAAGCTAACATCAGATCCGATTCCATAGCACTGGGCGCTATGCGTAACAGATATTCATAACAATAGAAAAGCGCAGCGACTGCGCACATCAACCAAGGTGCAAAACGATTAGGAGGAATTGGTATAGAATTGGTTATAGTTTGACTCATGGTTCCTGTTTTTTTAGCAATGAATGGGACAGCCTAAATACTAGCTAAGCACTTGTATTTAATGAAATATTTATAACAGAAATTTGATCAGTTGCGCAAATCAAACAATAAACACAACTGACTATCATTTTAAACTATTTCTGAAGGCTTTCCTATCAAATACCCTTGAACGCCATCAACCTTTAACCGCTTCAAGATTTGTAACTCTTCTTCGGTCTCCACAGCTTCTGCAATAACCTGGATATCCAAGCTATGAGCAATATTAATCAGGCTTCTAATAAAGAATTGATTATCTTCATTTTTAGAAATCTCTCTAACAAAGCTTCCATCTATTTTAAGATAGCTAACATTTAAACTGTGCAGGTAGCCAAATGAAGTAAAATTCTGGCCATAATGATCTATAGCCGTGCTAGCTCCATAAGCTCTAATTTTCTTGAATAGATCACGCACTAAGTCTAGTCTATGCAAAACGCCATATTCAGGCAGCTCAACAGTTAGTTGTTTAGCAGACTTTCCTAGCCCTTTCACAGCTTTAAGTAAGTATTTCCTAAAGTCCTTATCTTCCAAACTTGATGCAGAAAGATTAAAACTATAATGGCGCCCTTGAAGATCTGATCTAATTTCTTCACAAACTTTACTTATCACTAATCTATCAAGATTCGGTATCTGCTGCAGCCTTTCTGCCATCGGCATAAATTGGCCCGCAGTGAGTAAAACACCCTCTTGATCAGTGATTCGGATTAAAGCCTCATAGTGAAGCTCATCTCTAAGAGTATGAAAAATTTTATAAGGCTGAAAGTGAATCGTAATATCATTATTCTCGATAACCCGTTTAAATAAACTACCCCATTCACGAGCTCCTTGACTTTCAATACTCGTAGCATGTTCATGGATCGTAAGTTTATTCGGGCCTTCACTTTGTGCTTTTCTTAAAGCAACATCAGTTTTTGACAGAATTTCTGTTTGGATTTCCCCTGCCATAAAATGACAGATCCCAATATGACCAACATTAGATGTCGTCAGGATGCCTCTCTCTTGAAACTCAGCAAAAGCCTCAAGTATCCTCTCACCAATCTCTTTTCCAGACTGCACCGTTTGGCGTGGCATCAACAGAGCAAAGTTCGCTCCTCCTAAATGTGCTGCGTGAGCCAACTCAATACCAGAAGACTTATCCTTTAAAACAGCTGCTACTTCTTTAAGTAAAGCATCGCCTTTTTCATATCCTTGCTCATCGTTAAAGCCTTTAAAGTCATACAACTCTAATAACAACAAGGTCCCGCTCGAGCCTTGTGACTCATCTGTCGTCAAATTTCCAAAAATCATATCAAAATATCGACGGTTACCAAGCCCTGTAACCTGACTTTGAAAAGCTTGCTCTCTTAAATTCTCTGTGGCTCTTGCTTGCTCTTCAAAAACGGCTTTTAAGCGGGTAGACATTTTGTTCATGGCTTTAACGACTTGGCGTAAATCTAATGTCCAAGGTAATTTTTCTTGAATTAAAAATTCTTGATTACATATCGCGTATGCTTGCTTCGTCACTTCTCGCAGAGGCTTTAAAATAATATGTAAAAGTAACACGCCCAAACCAAGTGCTACCACGGCAATCACACAAAACCAAATTAACGAATCTGTAAAAGTTTCCCAAATCTGTTTGTAAGCAAATCCTGGGTTACTTTCAACATAGACTTTGCCAACCTGCAACCAGCCCGATTGAATAAGCGCTTCCTTCTTCTCTGTTTCCAGTGCCAAAGCCCCAATAAACCAATCAGGAACCCCATGAACTTTAACTTCCATAAATTTTGAGACTAGAGGGGCACCATTTAGCGACTCTACTTCTATGCTTTGGTAATAGCCGCTATCCCAAATAGAATCAACCATCCTGTCTGCCACAATCACATCGTTATCTTTCATGACATTAGTTAATGATAATCCCAACACTGTAGCTGTATCCTGCGAATGTGAGGCAAGCTGTTGATTAAGAAATTTCTGAGTATTGTCAACCGTAAAAAGTATCATTCCCAAAAACAAGCCGGCAAGTACTAGCAAACCTGATAAAATTAATTGACGACCCAATGTCATTTTCGTCCCCTATGATTTCTTAAATTTATTAATAGTACCCGATTTCATTCGATCTTGGAGATCTGACCAATTTTTCATTTCTCCGGGTTTTCCAATCTGACGACCAATGCCTCGCTGTTTTGCTTGCCATAAGCCTGAACCATTAAAACTGTATACCGGCACTAAATCGTCTCGCTTAGAAGCAGGAAGAATGTCGCCAATTAAATTATCTAAAACCAGTGGGACACTTTGTGGCGATTCATAATAGGTAAGAACCATATGTGCTTGATTAATCTCAATCGCTTTAACATATGTAATTAATAACTTTTCATCAGGAACGCCTAACTCTAATAGGCTGAAGTATTTTGCAATAGAAAAATCTTCGCAATCTCCTGCCCCTGACACTAAAAACTCTACGGGAGTTGCCCAATAGTCATTCAGTTCCCAATGACCTAAATCAGACTTAAACTGTAGTAAATTGAAGAAAAGATTCACAGCTTTTAAATTTTCAAGTTCTGAATTGCCCTGATTTTCTTCAAGCAAGGTTTGCCACCCTTGCAAACGTTTGCGAGCATAATCACCATAAGATTGCTCAATATCAGCTAGAAATTTTTCAGAAAAATTGATTTTTGCATGAAGGACAATTGGAGTGGAAAGAATAAGGAATAAGCTAAACGCTAAATTGAAAAATTTAATGAAAAAAGAGGGGCTACGATAGCCCCTCTTTCGAATACTCAGTGCTATCTTACTTTGTAACAAAGTCTTCAGCAGTAACCGTGTCTTTTCCACCGATAAATTCAGCAGCAGGAGCATCTCCACCATGCCAATTTGTTCTATCAAATTGATCATAATAATGTGGCTCATGCGATGAGTAACCTAACAAAGAAGGTTCACTCAAACGAGCAGCTCTAGGAAGTGGCACACCTAAGTAATCTAATAAAGCACCAGTAGATTGTAAAACTCTAAATCTACCTAATAACTCTTGGTGTTTACTATTACTATACGTTGTACGAGCGCCAAATAGCTCATTCTCTGTATCTAGTAAATCTAAAAGAGTTCTTTGACCAATATTAAATTGCTTCTGATATGAGTCTCTAGTACGAAGTGAAGCATTTTGATAAGTTCTAGTATGTGGAACTTGAGCTTTTGAAGTCGAATAAGTACTCCAAGCCAATCTCACACTTTCTTCGGTTTGGCGATGAGCTCTATTACGAACTTCTTTAGCTTCTTCGATTTTCCATGCCGTACGTTTAACATTAGCTACATCGGCACCACCTTTGAATAGATTCCATCGAACTCGCAACATACCAAAGAAATCGTCGTTGTCACCACGAGTACCATCAACATTATGGTTTTGGTTGAATCCAAGTTCAAGATCTAATCTTGGGAAGTAAGCAGCTTTTGCAGCTTTATTTGCTGCACGTGCAACACCAACGTCAGAAACAGCAGCTCTTAATTCAGGGTGGTTATTAACACCTAAGGCAATAGCTGATCTTAATGTTTCTGGGAATCCAACTGTTGGAGACTCTGGTTGTGTTAACTCAATAGCAGGAATACCGACTAAACGCAGATAGCGAGCTTCTGCTTCTACCAAGTTAGCTTGCTCGGCAAGAAAGTTAGTTCTAGCTAAAGCTAAACGCGCAGAAGCTTGATCTAAATCCGCTTTGTTTCCAACAAGTCCGTCGCTTCTTTTTTCAATCTGAGAGAAAATCTTTTGGTGAGCATTTAAGTTTAATCTGGCCCAACGCACCAATTCTTTTCTTAAGTTAACTTCAAGAAAGGAAGTTATTGTATTAAGTGCTATTTCTTGAGCGTCATTATTGACACGCCAAGATTCGGCACGAACTCTTGCCATATTACCTTCAACATCATTTTTTACAGCAAAGCCATCAAATAACATTTGGCGAGCTGCTAATCCAAACTCTGTTCTATATAGCGTTCTAGAGCCTAGAAGATTCTGTGGTCCTCTAGTTGTTGCGTTATTACTACGCTCTCTACCCCATCCTGCATTTAAATCTAGTGTAGGAAGGTAACCCGCAAAAGCTTGTCTCAATTCTTCTTCAACAGCTTCTCTAGCATTTGCTGAAATCAAAATATCTGGACCAGTCTTTAACGCATGGCCAACAGCTTCTTGCACTGTGTGAGCCATAGCTGGTGCCGAAACACCTAAGCCTAGACTAAAAGACAACAACCATTTTAAATAATTCTTTTTTCGCATGACTCAAATCCGTTTCGTGTTGATAAAAAGATATTGTTCCATTTTAACTGCCACATAATTTTAAATTTCAAAATTTAGCACGCTAGTTATTTTTGGCATATGTAACATATAGCCTATTAAGAAATACATGTCTATGTAATTCTAGCCCATCTCTTTTAAACTATGTCAACAGAATTGTAACCTCTACCCAGCTAAATTGAAACGGCAAGGACAAAGTTATAGGCAAATAATTTTGAAATGTTGAATTATGAGGTTGGACGCCTTGATTGCCAAAGGCTAGATAAATGGTGATATTTATTCATATACAAGGCTAATTGGAGCCGATCGTTAATCCCAACCTTTTTAAAGATGACGCCGAGGTGTGCTTTGACCGTTCTTTCAGAGATACACAATTTTTCCGCAATGCGGCGATTACTAGCTCCAACAGCAATCAATTCAGCTATTTCACTCTCTCTAGGAGTCATAGCTAAAATGCTTTTTTCAATCTCGACCACTTCTTCATGGTGATCTTTAGACATGCCCTCAATTTCAGACATTAATCGACCAACAAACTGTCTATCTACCCAGATCTCTCCTTCTTGAACTCTTTTAACTACTTTCAAAAACAAAATAGGATCTATATCTTCATGAATATAAGCTCTAGCACCAAATAAAACAGCAAAGAGCTCTTCTCTTTCTTTGAAATCTGCAGACATGATAATTATTTTAGTTTGAGGCCTCAACTCATGAAGCCCTGCAATTTCATCAATCCCCTCTTTACCAAGAAGGGATAAATGAACAATTAGGATTTCAGGCTCCATGTTCCTTAAATATATATTCAGCTGCCTTTTATCATGGGCAATTTTGTCACCTACGTCAAAATCAGACAAACGCTCTTTCCATTCTATGGATAATGTCTCATCTTGACACGCAATAAGAATCATTATCTCTCCCTCATGGCACTTTTCTTAGCCTTCAGGATTGGTTTCAGCAAATACTCCAGTACAGTTTTCTGTCCGGTTAGAATATCAACTGTGGCGCTCATACCAGGCGACATTTCTAAGCGCTCTCCAGTTTTGTTATCAACAAGATAGTTTTTGTCCAATGTTCTAACTTTTATAGTGTAAAAGCTTTCCCCTTTATCATTTACTATCGTATCTGCACTAATATGCTCCACTCGAGCTTTAAGGCCACCATAGATAGAAAAATCATAAGCTGATATCTTCACTGTCGCTTCAAGACCTGCTCTTAAAAAACCTCTATCTTGTGGTTGAATAAAAGCTTCTATTAACAAGCTATCATTTAAAGGCACAATTTCCATGAGCTCTTCACCAGGCTGCACCACAGCACCGATTGTATTAAATTTTATAAGATTGATTGTCCCGCGAGCCGGGGAGCGAATTAAAGTTCTATCGACTCTATCAACCGCAGCCTTCATCGTTTCTGTCAACCGGTTATACTCAGCCTTTGCAGCATTTAGCTCTGCTCTAGCTTCTGACTTGAAAGTTAAATTCAATTCTTCGAGTTTTTTCTTAGCCTGAGATAAAGACGATTGCAATCCTGGAATTGAGATCTCTGTAGATTCTAGCTCCCCAGCCAGATCATTGACAGATCGCTCCAAGCGAAGCAACTCAACTTCTGATACGGCACCGTCTTTGACTAAAGGGCGCGTTAAATCTAACTCCCTCTTGACTAAATCATATGAGCGCTTGATTTGATTTTTACGCCCCTCTAGCTCTAGTAACTCTTGGTTTCTCTGTTGCACTTGATCTTGAAGAATATCGAGGCGCTTAATCAATTCACGATTGCGATCATCGTGTAAACTCTTCTCATTATTAACAAAATTAATGTGATTGCTCATTAACTTATCAGAAAACACTAGTTCACTACCTTCAGCCTCTGAAGTTAGCCGAGCAATTTTTGCTTCTAAAGCGTACCATTGCACTTCGTTCTCTCTTAGAGATGAAGAAAAACGAGTATCATCAATCGTCATGAGCGTTTCATCTTTCTCAACGATGTCACCCTCTCTGACCATGATGGCCTTGATTATCCCACCCTCAAGGTTTTGAACAACTTGCATATTACTCGATGGGATAACTTTTCCTTCTCCAGAAGTTACAACATCTAAAACAGCAAAATCTGCCCAGATTACAGCAATGAACATAAACAAAACTGAAACCCAAAGAATGATATGGTATTTAACTGGAATACCTTGCATCATCGCAGCTGAAGTATCGGTCATATATTCAAGATCGATTTCCTCAACCGGCTTCTTATCTTTCTTAGCTTTTTGCAAAAAAGAATTAAGTTGTTCGCGCATGCAGCTTACCCTCAGCTAAAGCTTTTAAAACAAGATCTCTTGGGCCATCAGCAATTATTTTGGCGCCATCCATTAAGATCAATCTATCCACAAGTGACAACATAGAGCCCTTATGGGTGACTAAAATAAGTGTTTTATCCTTTGCATAATCTAGCAGTTGATTTTTGAAGATTTCTTCTGTGCGATTGTCCATCATATTAGTTGGCTCATCGAATAAAAGAATCGGTGGATCTGATATTAAGCTTCGAGCAACCGCCACGGCTTGTCTTTGACCTCCAGACAACTTCTCTCCTCGCTCACCAACTGGCATATCGAATCCTTGAGGATGTCTAGATATAAAGTCTGTGACCCCGGATATCTTAGCAGCCCTTAAAATGGCTTGATCATTTGCAAATGGTGCACCCATAACAATGTTATCTTTGACCGAACCATAGAACAAAGTAATATCTTGAGGTACATAAGCGATATTCTTCCTCAAGTTAGCGGGATCAAGCTGAGTTATTTCTAAACCATCAATTAAAACTTTACCTTCTGTCGATTGGTAAAAGCCCATGATTAATTTTTCAAGCGTAGTCTTGCCTGAGCCAATCCGACCGATAATGCCAACTTTCTCCCCAGAAGAAATTTTAAAAGAAATTTGATCAAGAGCAGGTACTGATTGTCTTGGATATAAAAAGTTAACATCCTTAAACTCGATATCACCAAGTAAAACTGGGCGGTGTAAAGGCGTTTTTCCTCGCAATCTATCCGTTGGCATTTTCATGACATTATCTAAAGACTCTAAAGCTGCCACAGATTGATGGTAGCGTGTCAGTAACCCAGCAATTTGTGCCAAAGGCGCTAGTGCTCTCCCTGTTAAGATAGTGCAAGCAATTAAGGCCCCCATCGTCATCTCACCTTCAGAAATACGATAGACACCAACAATGACAACCACAACGCTGGCAATTTGTTGGATATAAGCAGAAAAACTGATCACACTCAGCGATAAACCTCGAACCTTAGTTCCAATTTTTGCTGACATGCCTGTCACATGTTCCCATTTTCTTTGTAAAGGGCCTTCTGCAGACATCCCCTTGATTGTTTCAACACCAGCTAACGATTCAATCAACATGGCATGCTTTTGACCTGCATATCGATATGATTGCTTGACATGTTTATTCAAGGGCACCTGAATGAGCAGACCAAAGCCAATGACTAAGGGCACAGCTACAATCGGCACGTATGCAACAGGGCCACCAATGGAATAAATAATGGCTATAAAAAAGAACACAAATGGTAAATCAATTAAGGCGCTGATCGTTGTCGACGTGAAAAACTCCCTGAATGAGTCAAACTGCTGCATATTATTGGCAAAGTTACCGACAGATTCAGGCCTGGATTCCATTTTAACACCAAGCATTTGCTCAAAAATATTAGCAGATAAGATAACATCAGTTTTCTTAGCCGCGATATCAATAAAATACCCACGAAGCATCTTCATAAGAAAATCAAAACTAAAGACCACTAAGACTCCAATGGCAAGTACCCAAAGAGTATCTAGCGCATTGTTAGGGACCACCCTATCATAAACGTTCATAACAAATAGACTGGAAGCAATCGCAAACAAGTTAATAAAGAAAGAGGCCACTAACACTTCTGAATAAAGCGGCCAAGTCTTTGCTAAAATCCCCCAGAACCAAGATTTAGGGCGCTCTTTAAAACCCTCATCTGAACGTTTGTCAAATCGATAAGTCGGTCTCGTGTAGATCGCGTGCCCTGTGTAC
>CAYGPI010000066.1:0-15647 GCA_964351745.1 uncultured Francisellaceae bacterium | reverse complement strand
TTCTAAATTGGATGAATCTGGGGTTGTTTACATCGGTGCTGAAGTAGAATCCGGTGATATCCTGGTTGGTAAAGTTACGCCAAAAGGTGAAACACAACTAACGCCAGAAGAGAAATTGTTACGTGCCATCTTCGGTGAAAAAGCTTCTGATGTGAAAGATACATCGCTGCGTGTGCCTACAGGCATGAATGGAACGATTATTGATGTTCAGGTCTTCACTCGTGACGGTGTTGAAAAAGATGCGAGAGCACTTCATATCGAGAAAACATCTTTAGAATCAGTCAAGAAAGATTTGGATGATGAATTACGTATTCGTGAAGATGACATATTCCAGCGCTTAGAGCAGATCTTAGAGAATAAGAAAGCTCAAGGTGGTCCAGCTGGTATGCATCAAGGTGGTGTTGTTAGTAAGGAATACTTACAGAAGTTACCAAGACCATCATGGTTTGAAATTAGATTAGAAGATGAGCAGATTAATGATCAGCTAGAAGCTATTTCAGACCAGCTAGAGCATCTTAAGAAGACATTTGTTGAGCGTCTTGAAGAGAAGCGCAATAAGATTCAACAAGGTGATGATTTAGCGCCAGGTGTTTTGAAAATTGCAAAAGTCTATATGGCCGTGAAACGTCGTGTACAGCCAGGTGATAAAATGGCTGGTCGTCATGGTAATAAGGGTGTTATTTCTACCATTAAACCGGTTGAAGACATGCCTTATTTAGATGATGGAACACCCGTTGATATCGTGCTGAATCCATTAGGTGTGCCTTCGAGGATGAACGTGGGGCAAATCCTAGAAACTCATATGGGTTGGGCTTCGAAAGGTTTAGGTATAAAGATTGGAAAAATGCTGGATCAAATGGATCCAATCAAAGATATTCGTAACCAGTTAACAGTCATCTATGAAAAAGCTGGTAAGAATAATATTAGCTTTGACAAGCAAACGGATGAAGAAATTGCTGAAATTGCACGCAACCTAAGAAGCGGTGTTCCAATGGCAACCCCAGCTTTTGACGGTGCAAGTGAAACACAGATTAAAGACTTGCTTAGAGAAGCCGGTCTGCCTGATTCAGGGCAAACGATTCTTTTTGATGGTCGTACAGGTGAAGCTTTTGATAGGCCCGTGACTGTTGGATACATGTATATCTTGAAGTTGAACCATTTGGTCGACGATAAGATGCATGCTCGTTCAACCGGATCATACAGTCTTGTGACGCAACAGCCATTGGGTGGTAAAGCTCAGTTTGGTGGTCAAAGATTTGGTGAGATGGAGGTTTGGGCCTTAGAAGCTTATGGTGCTTCTTATACATTGCAAGAGATGCTAACAGTGAAGTCTGATGACGTTGTTGGACGTACAAAAATGTATAAAAATATTGTTGATGGTGATCACAGTATGGAGCCTGGCATGCCTGAATCGTTCAATGTATTGGTGAAAGAAATACGATCATTGGGCTTGAATATTGAATTTGAACATGATGCTTAAGATAAATGAGCTACATCGTGTACAAATAAAACTGGAGAGACGACCTTGAGAGATCTACTGTCTATTGTTCGCCGTCAAGAGAAAAATAACGACTTTAACCGTGTTCGTTTATCACTTGCGCCGCCTGAATTGATATTGTCATGGTCTTATGGCGAAGTTAAAAAGCCTGAGACTATTAACTACCGTACGTTTAAGCCTGAAAGAGATGGTTTATTTTGTGCAAAAATATTTGGTCCTGTTAAGGATTATGAATGTTTGTGTGGAAAATATAAAAGGCTTAAGCATCGTGGTGTTATTTGTGAGAAATGTGGCGTTGAAGTAACCTTAGCTAAGGTTCGACGCGACAGAATGGGGCATGTCGAATTGGCATCTCCAGTGGCACATATATGGTTTTTAAAGTCATTACCTTCGCGGATTGGCTTGCTCATGGACATGACATTAAGAGATATAGAGCGTGTGCTTTATTTTGAAGCTTATGTCGTGATTGAGCCAGGTATGACTCCTTTAGAGAAAGGTCAGCTTTTATCTGAAGAAGCCTATTTGGATGCCATTGAGCAA
Source organism: uncultured Francisellaceae bacterium (assembly GCA_964351745.1). Lineage (GTDB taxonomy): Bacteria > Pseudomonadota > Gammaproteobacteria > Berkiellales > Berkiellaceae > CAYNJF01. The sequence continues at coordinate 13,609 of CAYGPI010000066.1, read as the reverse complement.
TATGGTGATGACTTTGATGCTCGAATGGGTGCCGAAGCTGTCAAAGAGCTGCTTAAAGAAATTGATCTGAAGGGCGAAGCTGAAAAAATAAGAGAAGAAATCCCAACGACTTCTTCAGATACGAAAATTAAGAAATTAAGTAAAAGACTTAAACTGATTGAGTCCTTCATTGAGTCTGGGAATAATCCAGAATGGATGATTTTGACGGTTTTACCTGTCTTACCACCTGATCTAAGACCACTTGTCCCATTAGATGGTGGACGTTTTGCAACTTCAGATTTGAACGATCTATATCGTCGAGTCATTAACCGTAATAACCGATTGAAACGTCTTCTTGACCTAAGCGCGCCTGACATCATTGTTAGAAATGAGAAAAGGATGTTACAGGAAGCAGTTGATGCCTTATTGGATAACGGTCGACGTGGTCGAGCGATTACAGGATCCAACAAGCGTCCATTAAAATCGTTAGCTGACATGATTAAGGGTAAGCAAGGTCGCTTCAGACAAAATCTATTAGGTAAGCGTGTTGATTATTCTGGGCGTTCCGTGATTGTTGTTGGGCCAACTTTGCGCCTGCATCAGTGTGGTCTTCCCAAGAAGATGGCGCTTGAACTATTTAAACCTTTTATTTTTAGCAAACTTGAGTTACGTGGTCTTGCGACAACAATCAAGGCTGCGAAAAAATTAGTTGAGCGCGAAGGTCCTGAAGTTTGGGATATTCTTGAAGAAGTTATCCGTGAGCATCCAGTGCTTCTTAATAGAGCGCCAACCCTTCATAGATTAGGTATTCAAGCTTTTGAGCCTGTCCTTATTGAAGGTAAAGCTATCCAGTTACATCCTTTAGTTTGTGCTGCTTATAACGCGGATTTCGATGGTGACCAAATGGCGGTCCACGTACCGCTGACAATCGAAGCTCAATTAGAAGCTCGCACATTGATGATGTCTACCAACAATGTGTTGTCGCCAGCTAATGGTGAGCCAATTATTGTTCCATCTCAGGACGTTGTTTTGGGCCTTTATTATTTAACTCGTGAAAGAGTTAACTCTAAAGGTGAAGGCATGATTTTTGCTGATGTTGCTGAGGTACACAGAGCCTATTCGAATAAATCAGTTGATCTGCATGCGAAGATTCAGGTCAGAGTGGCTGACGAAGACGGCATTAGCTTGGTTGAAACGACAGCTGGCCGTGCCCTCTTATCAGAGTTGTTACCCAGTGGGGTTCCTTATTCATGGGTTAACTTGACCATGACTAAGAAAGTTATTTCTAAGCTTATAAACAGTTGTTACCGACGTGTTGGTATTAAAGAGACTGTGATATTGGCTGATCAGTTGATGTATACCGGTTTCAAATATGCCATGTTATCAGGCTCATCCATTGGCATTAATGACCTTGTCATTCCTGCAGCTAAACAGGTTCTTATTGAGCAAGCTGAAGAAGAAGTGCTCGAAATTGAAACTCAATATAGCTCAGGTCTCGTCACCAATGGTGAACGTAAGAATAAAGTGATTGATATTTGGTCAAGAGCCAATGATCAGGTTGCGAAAGCGATGATGGATGAAATCTCCAATGAAATGATCGAAGACGCAAATGGAAATATGGTTCCTCATGAATCGTTTAATTCCGTATACATGATGGCTGATTCTGGTGCTCGTGGTAGTGCTGCACAGATTAGACAGCTAGCCGGTATGCGTGGCTTGATGGCTAAGCCAGATGGTTCGATCATTGAAACACCTATTACTGCTAATTTCCGTGAAGGTTTGAACGTATCCCAGTACTTTATTTCTACTCACGGTGCTCGTAAAGGTTTGGCTGATACTGCATTAAAAACTGCTAACTCAGGTTACTTGACACGTCGCTTGGTTGATGTGGCACAAGATGTTGTTGTCACAGAAGATGATTGTGGCACGACAGAAGGACTCATTATTATCCCTCTCATTGAAGGTGGTGATGTTGTTGAGCCGTTAAGAGAGCGAGTCCTTGGTCGTGTGACGATGGATGATATCTGCAAGCCAAATTCCACAGAGGTTGCGATACCTAAAGGCTCTCTATTAGATGAGAGACTTGTTGATTTGTTAGAAGAATTCACGGTTGATAGTGTTCGCGTGCGATCACCAATTACTTGTGAAGCCCATCACGGTGTTTGCTCTTCTTGCTATGGCCGCGATTTGGCTCGTGGACATAAAGTTAACATCGGTGAATCTGTTGGTGTTATTGCTGCTCAATCGATTGGTGAGCCTGGAACACAGTTAACGATGCGTACTTTCCATATCGGTGGTGCGGCATCTAGGGTGACTGAAGAAAACAGTATTATGGTCAAATCTAAAGGTCATATTAAGTTGCATAACCTTAAAATGGTTAAAAATACAAATAACAACTATGTGACTGTTTCCAGATCTGGTGAGTTGTCTGTTGTCGATGAACATGGCAGAGACAGAGAGCGTTATAAACTTCCATATGGTGCGGTTTTAACAGCTGTTGATGGTGATAGTGTTACTAGCGGACAAACCGTTGCAAACTGGGATCCTCATACACATCCAATTATTACAGAAGTAGCGGGTAAGATTGTTTTTGTGGATATGGTCGATGGCGTGACAGTTCATAGACAAACAGATGATGTAACAGGTCTTTCTAACATTGTTATTTCTGAGCAAAAGCAGCACAGAACTAGCTCTGGTAAAGAGTTAAGACCTATGTTGAAGCTTGTTGATGAAAATGGCGATGACTTGTATCTTGCTAATACAACAGTGCCTGCTCACTATTTCTTATCTTCTGGCGCTTTAGTCAGTGTTGAAGATGGGCAAAGTATTAATGTTGGTGACGTTCTCGCAAGGCTGCCACAAGAAACATCTAAAACTCGAGACATTACCGGTGGTCTGCCAAGAGTAGCGGATTTGTTTGAGGCTCGTAAGCCTAAAGAATCAGCTATTTTGGCTGAAACTTCTGGTGTTATAAGTTTCGGCAAGGAGACTAAAGGCAAGCGTCGCTTAGTGATCACGAGTAGTGATGGTCACGTCCATGAAGAGCTCATTCCAAAATGGCGTCATGTTGGTGTCTTTGAAGGTGAGTCAGTGGAAAGAGGGGAAGTCATTGCTGATGGTCCTTCAAATCCTCATGACATTCTTCGTTTATTGGGCGTTAGTAAGTTGGCCAATTATATCGTCAATGAAGTTCAGGATGTTTATCGTCTCCAAGGTGTGGGCATTAATGATAAGCACATTGAGACGATAGTTCGACAAATGCTAAGAAAAGTATTAATTGTTGAGCCTGGAGATACTCGATTCATTATTGGTGAAACTGAAGAGCTTTCAGCAGTACAGAGTGTTAATCTTGATAAGATTAGCAAAGATGAAAATGCATCACCTGCTGTCTTTGAAAGAGTACTTCTGGGTATTACTAAGGCTTCACTGGCGACAGAATCGTTTATTTCAGCGGCTTCATTCCAGGAAACAACTCGAGTTCTAACCGAAGCTGCCGTATGCGGTAAGCGTGATGATCTTCGCGGGTTGAAGGAAAATGTGATAGTTGGACGACTCATACCAGCCGGGACTGGGTTAGCCCATCACCTAGAAAGGGCTGAAAAAGCGAGAATTAGGGCTGTTGGTAATCTATCAAGAAGCAGTAAAGTAACTGCTAAAGATGTTGAGCATGCTCTTAGTGAGATGCTTAACTCATCAGCCTCTTAATCTTAAAAAAAGACTTGAAACGCCCTCAAATTGAGGGCGTTTTAAGTTGAACTTATTGAAAATGACGACATTTCTAGTGTTTTTGAATTAATTTCAAAAAAAGCGTGTTTTATCAATAGGTTTATTGTAGAATCGCTAACGTTGTACCTGCTAATGCGGGTTTGAAAACGAACTACATCACTTTAAAGGTAGTTCTTTAGATTAACCAAATATGGTTAACCAAAATTAGTTACATTTCGCCTAGAATATTGTGCGAAGGTGTTTTGTACGTATCTAATAAAAAATGGCACAAGCGAGCGAAGGAGTATTTTAACCACAATGCCTACTATTCAACAGCTAGTACGCCACGGGCGCAAGCAAATTAAAACCAAGTCAAAAGGGCCAGCGCTAATGGCGTGTCCTGCAAGACGTGGAGTTTGCACAAGGGTTTATACAGTAAAACCTAAGAAACCAAACTCAGCTTTGCGTAAAGTGTGCCGTGTTAAATTAACAAACGGCTTCGAAGTAACAGCATACATTGGCGGTGAAGGTCATAACTTACAGGAGCATTCCGTCGTACTTATTCGGGGTGGTCGTGTAAAAGATTTACCTGGTGTTCGTTATCATGTCGTTCGCGGCAGTTTGGATACCTCAGGTGTCGCCAGTCGTAAGCAGGGTCGTTCCAAATATGGAACAAAGAGACCTAAAACTGAATCAGCTAAATGATCAGATAAATTAGGAAATTGAGCAATGCCTAGAAGAAGAGTCGCAGCAAAAAGAAAAACACTACCAGATCCTATATATGGAAGTGAATTATTGGCTAAATTTATTAATCACTTAATGGTAGATGGTAAAAAGTCGATAGCTGAAAAAGCTGTATACGGTGCTTTTGAATATATTAAAGAGAAGCTTCATAAAGATCCTATTGAGGTCTTTAAAAGAGCATTAGAGCATATTAGACCAACCGTCGAAGTTAAATCTAGACGTGTAGGTGGAGCAACTTACCAAGTGCCTATCGAAGTTCGCCCAGATCGTGGCGCAGCTTTAGCCATGCGCTGGCTTGTAGAATATGCAAGAAAGCGTAATGAAAAAGGTTTTATGGCGAGACTTGCTGCTGAAATTATGGATGCCGCTGATGAAGAAGGCGGTGGTCGTGGTAAAGGTGGCTCTGTCAAGAAGCGTGAAGATGTTCACCGCATGGCAGAAGCTAACAAAGCGTTCTCTCATTTCCGCTGGTAAGGTTTAGGAGTTTCCAAAGTGGCCCGTAAAACACCACTCAAACGAACAAGAAATATAGGCATTATGGCCCATATTGATGCTGGTAAAACAACAACTACTGAACGTGTCTTGTTCTATACAGGTATTTCCCACAAGATTGGTGAAGTTCATGATGGCGCAGCTGTTATGGATTGGATGGAGCAGGAACAAGAGCGTGGTATCACGATTACATCTGCTGCAACCACTTGCCATTGGAAAGGGATGAAGCAACAGTTTGAAGAGCACCGTATTAATATCATTGATACCCCTGGTCACGTTGATTTCACGATTGAAGTTGAGCGTTCATTGAAGGTTCTTGATGGTGCTTGTGCTGTATTTTGTGCTGTTGGTGGTGTAGAGCCACAATCAGAAACTGTTTGGCGCCAAGCGAACAAATATCATGTTCCACGTATGGCTTTTGTCAATAAAATGGACAGAGCTGGCGCAAACTTCTTAAGAGTCGTAGATCAAATTAAAACAAGGCTTGGCTCAAATCCTGTACCATTACAATTGCCAATTGGCGCTGAAGAAGATTTTGAAGGCGTCATTGATCTTTTAGGAATGAAAGCTATTTACTGGGATGACGAAAGTCAAGGTATGCGCTATGAAGAGCGTGACATTCCTGAAGATATGGCTGAACTCTGTGAAGAATGGCGTGAACATTTACTTGAAGCTGCTGCTGAAGCAACTGAAGAGTTAATGGAAAAGTATCTTGAAACAGGTGATTTAACAGAAGATGAAGTAAGATCTTCTATCAGAGCACGTACAATATCTAATGATATCGTTCCTGTTCTTTGTGGTTCTGCCTTTAAAAATAAAGGCGTTCAAACAATGTTAGACGCTGTTGTTGATTTCTTACCTTCACCACTCGATGTTGTTGATATGAAAGGCACCGACGTTGATGATGAAGAGAAAGTTATTTATAGAAAAGCGGACGATAATGCACCGTTTTCAGCTTTAGCTTTTAAAATTGTCAATGATCCTTATGTTGGTACTTTAACCTTCTTTAGAGTTTACTCAGGTAAGCTTGAAGCTGGTACTTCAGTCATTAACTCTGTGAAAGATAAGAAAGAACGTTTTGGTCGTATGCTGCAAATGCATTCGAACAGTCGTGAAGAAATTAAAGAAGTTTTTGCAGGTGATATTGCTGCTGTTGTGGGTCTTAAGCACACAACGACAGGTGATACATTGTGTGATCCAAGTGATCCAATCATTCTTGAAAGAATGGACTTCCCTGAGCCGGTTATCTCTGTTGCTATTGAACCTAAAACAAAAGCAGATCAGGAGAAAATGGGTGTTGCTCTTGGTCGATTGGCCAAAGAAGATCCATCTTTTAGAGTGAGTACAGATGAAGAGTCAGGCCAAACCATTATTGCTGGAATGGGCGAACTTCATCTAGAAATTCTTGTTGATAGAATGAAGCGTGAATTCTCAGTGGAAGCTAATGTGGGTAACCCGCAGGTGGCATACCGTGAAACAATCACGAAGACTGTTGAGCAAGAAGGCAAATTCGTTCGACAATCAGGTGGTCGTGGTCAATACGGTCATGTTTGGTTGAAACTTGAGCCAAATGAGCCTGGCAAAGGATTTGAATTTATCGATGAAATCAAAGGTGGTGTTGTACCTAGAGAGTACATATCTGCTGTTGGTAAGGGTGCTCAAGAACAGATGGAAAACGGTGTCTTAGCTGGTTATCCAGTTGTTGACGTCAAAGTCACTCTGTTTGATGGTTCTTATCATGATGTCGATTCTAATGAGATGGCATTTAAAATTGCTGGATCTTTAGGCTTCAAACAAGGTGCATTAAAGGCTGGAGCAAAATTGCTTGAGCCAATGATGAATGTTGAAGTCGTCACTCCTGAAGATTACATGGGAGATGTTGTCGGTGACCTTAATCGTCGTCGCGGCATGGTGCATGGTATGGATGATTCTCCATCAGGAAAAAACATTAAAGCAGAGGTTCCTTTGTCTGAAATGTTTGGGTACGCCACAGATTTAAGATCAGCGACACAAGGTCGTGCTACTTATTCGATGGAATTCTCTAAATATGCAGAAGCTCCCGCTAATATTGCGGAAGAAGTCATAAACCGCAGGTAAGGGATAAGAGACATTATATGAAAAATAAACAAATTATTAAGATAAGGTTAAAGTCCTTTGACCATAATCTGATTGATAAATCAGCATCAGAGATTGTGGATACAGCTAAGCGTACTGGAGCACAAGTTTGTGGCCCAGTACCTATGCCAACACATATCGAGAAGTTTACAATTTTGATTTCACCTCACGTGAATAGTAATGCGCGTGATCAGTATGAGATTAGAACCCATAACCGATTGATTAAAATCGTAGACCCAACTGAGAAAACAGTTGATTCTTTGATGAAATTGGATTTGGCTGCTGGCGTTGACGTTCAGATAGCAGTTAGTTAGTAGGTTTTGATCCCTTTGGGACAATTAGCCTCATCATATGAGGGAGTTTAAGAAAAATGGCAGTTGGTATAATCGGCCGTAAAATTGGCATGACAAGAATATTTGATGAAAGCGGTACTTCAACACCTGTTACGGTCGTCGAAGTGTTGCCGAACAAAATCACACAAGTTAAAACACTTGAAAGTGATGGTTACAAAGCTATCCAGGTAACAACAGGCTCTAAGAAAGCTTCTCGTGTTACTAGACCTGAAGCAGGACATTTTTCTAAAGCTGGCATTGAAGCTGGTAGAGGATTATGGGAATTCCGCTGCAGTGATAAAGATGGCGATTTTGAAGTCGGCGGTGTCTTACAGTCTGACATGTTTAAGTCTGGTGATAAGATTGATGTGACTTCTGTGAGCAAGGGTAAAGGTTTTGCTGGCGTTATTAAGCGTTGGAACTTTGGCATGCAAGATGCAACCCATGGTAACTCACGTTCTCATAGAGCTCCTGGTTCAATTGGTCAAAACCAAACACCTGGTCGAGTCTTTAAAGGTAAGAAAATGGCTGGCCATTTGGGTTCTCAAAAAACAACCACACAGAATTTGGTTGTTGTGAGAGTCGATGGAGACAAGCAAGTTGTATTGATTAAAGGGGCTGTACCGGGAGCACCGGGAGCAGATGTTATTATTCGCCAGGCTGTTAAAGCAGCGCAAGTGGCCACTACTGCCTAAGGGAGATAATCATGGAATTATCAGTAACGAAGATGGGCGGCGGTAAGCATAGCATTGATGTCTCTGAAACAGCGTTTGGTAGAGAATTTAATGAAGCTTTAGTTCATCAAGTCGTGGTCGCCCATTTAGCTGGTGCGCGCCAAGGTACGAAAAGACAAAAAAGTAGAAGCGAAGTTTCTGGTGGTGGTGCAAAACCTTGGGCTCAAAAGGGTACTGGCCGAGCAAGAGCTGGTACAAGCAGAAGCCCGATTTGGCGCTCAGGTGGTATAACTTTTGCTGCTAGACCTCGTAAATTTGATCAAAAAGTTAATAAAAAGATGTATTCAGTAGCTCTACGCTCAATCTTTTCTGAATTAGTACGTCAAGACAGAATTATGATTGTAGAAGAGTTCAAGTTGGAATCTCCAAAGACTAGAGAGCTTGTATCAAAGTTAAAAGACTTCGATTTAAGCAATGTCTTGATTTTAACGCAGGATATGGATGAGTCTTTATACTTGGCATCTCGTAATGTTCCGAATGTCCAAGTGTCGGATGTTTCTGGTATTAATCCAGTCAAGTTATTGAAATGTGATAAAATTTTGGCAACAGTTGACGCAATTAGAAAAATTGAAGAGGTCTTAAAATGAGTGAAGCACATTTAGGGCGATTACAGTCAATTATTATTGCACCGCTTGTTTCTGAAAAAACAACTTCTGCAGCCGAACGTGAAAGTTCAGTCGCTTTCTGGGTAAAGCCAGATGCTACTAAGCATGAAATAAAGCAAGCTGTTGAAAAGTTCTTTTCTGATGTTGAAGTAAAGTCAGTGAGAACAAGCAAGCTAGCTAGAGAATTTACTAGCGTTGGCAATCGCAAGGGTCGCGAGAGAGGACGTAAGAAAGCTTACGTTAAACTTGCGAAGGGCGAAATTCAATTTACTGACTTTGAGTAGAGTGAGCAAACCATGGCAGTTATAGAATTAAAACCAGTAACCCCAGGACAGAGATTTAAAGTCAATGTTAAAACTGAAGGGTTACACAAAGGTAAGCCGCACGCTAGCTTAACAGTAGCAAAGAAGCGTAGTGGTGGTCGTAATAATAGTGGGCGCATGACCGTTGAAAGACGCGGTGGCGGCCATAAGAAAAGATATCGTCTTGTTGATTTTAAAAGAAACAAAGATGGCATACCTTCTAAAGTAGAAAGAATTGAATATGATCCAAATCGCACTGCAAATATAGCTTTGTTGCTTTATGCAGATGGCGAGCGTCGTTACATTATTGCTCCTAAGAAATTAGCTGTTGGTGATACTGTTCTATCTGGCGTTGATGCTCCAATTAAACCAGGTAATTGTTTGCCTTTATCTAACATTCCGCTAGGTACAATGATTCATTGTGTCGAGATGAAAATTGGTGCTGGTGCTCAGATGGTTCGTAGTGCTGGTGCTTTTGCGCAGCTTTTAGCGAAAGATGGTGCTTATGTCACAATTCGCTTGCGCTCTGGTGAAATGCGTAAAATTCACGTCGATTGTCGTGCAACGATTGGTGAAGCTGGTAATTCTGAGCATGGCTTAAGAGTGATTGGTAAAGCTGGTGGTAATAGATGGCGCGGTAAACGTCCAACCGTTCGTGGTGTTGCTAAGAACCCTGTTGATCACCCATTAGGTGGTGGTGAAGGTCGTACGTCTGGTGGACGTCAGCCTTGTAATAAGAACGGTCTTAAGGAAGTCAAAACTCGTAAGACGAAGAAGACATCCAATAAGTTTATTGTTCGTCGTCGCGGCAAGAAGAAATAAGATTAAGGAGTTAAAGAAATGGCTCGTTCATTAAGAAAAGGTCCATATTGCAATCAAAAGCTTCTTAAAAAGGTGCTAAAGATTATTGAATTGGGAAAACAAAACCAGATCATTAAAACTTGGTCTCGTAGAAGCGACATCCTTCCAGAGATGGTTGGTCTTAAGTTTGCGATTCATAATGGTAAAGAGTTCATACCTGTTCTTATTACTGAGTCTATGCTTGGGCATAAACTTGGTGAGTTTGCTATGACACGAACATTTCGTGGCCATGTTGCAGACAAAAAGACCAAGCGTTAAGGGGTGAAGTGATGGAAGTATCTGCAAAATTGAGTAATGCAGGCCTGTCGCCACAGAAAGCACGATTAGTTGCTGACATGGTTAGAGGCAAATCAGTTGATGAAGCTGTTGAGAAGTTAAGCTTTGTTACAAAAAAGGCTGCCGGCATTATCAAAAAACTACTATTGTCTGCTGTTGCCAATGCTGAGCACAACGAAGGTGCTGACATTGATGATTTAAAAGTTAAGACGATTTGTGTCGATGAAGCACCTACATTGAAACGTTTTAGGGCACGAGCTAAAGGGCGTGGAACTCGCGTTTTAAAGAGACGTTGCCACATTAAAATTATTGTTTCAGATATAGAGCAAAATTAAAGAGGGCGCAAATGGGTCAGAAAGTACATCCAACAGGCATAAGACTAGGCATTACCGAAACCCATCGGTCAATGTGGTTTGCCAAAGAAGACTATGCAGAAATGTTTCAAAATGATATACGCACGAGAGCTTTCTTGCGTAAAAAATTGAAGAATGCGTCTGTTAGTCGTATACAAATTGAAAGAGCAGCCAAGTCGGCCAAGATCACAATTTATACAGCAAGAGCTGGTGTTGTCATTGGTAAGAAAGGCGAAGATATTGAGAAGTTACGCTTAGAAGCCACTAAATTAATGGGCGTTCAAGTGAACATCAATATCGAAGAAATTCGTCGCCCAGAATTGGATGCCAGATTAGTTGCTGAAGGCGTCGCGCAACAGCTTGAGCGCAGAGTGATGTTTAGACGAGCTATGAAAAGAGCCGTTCAAACAACCATGCGTTTAGGTGCTGAAGGTATCAAAATTACTGTTGGCGGTCGTCTTGGTGGTGCTGAAATCGCACGTTCTGAATGGTATAGAGAAGGTCGTGTTCCTTTGCATACATTCCGTGCCAATATTGATTATGCTCATGCAGAAGCACACACAACTTATGGTGTGATTGGCGTTAAAGTGTGGATCTTTAAAGGCGAAGTCTTTAGTAAAGGTATCCAAGCTGAAGAAGCTGCTCCTGCAAAAGATCAGAAGGGTAGGTAAACATGTTACAGCCTAAGCGCACAAAATTTAGAAAAATGCATAAAGGTCGTAATCGTGGCCTTGCAAATCGCGGAAATAAAGTTAGTTTTGGTGAATATGGTCTAAGAGCAACTGGTCGTGGTCGTATTACGGCTAGACAAATTGAGGCTGCTAGACGTGCCATGAATCGCTACATTAAACGTGGTGGTAAAATTTGGATTAGAATGTTTCCTGATAAACCTATTACTCAAAAACCTCTTGAAGTTCGTCAAGGTAAAGGTAAAGGTAATGTTGAATATTGGGTTGCTTTGATCCAACCGGGCAGCATGCTTTATGAAATTGAAGGTGTTCCTAGAGAAATTGCAAAGCGTGCATTCGAATTAGCTGCTGCGAAGTTGTCTGTGAGTGCCGAATTTGTTGAAAGGACGGTATTGTAAAATGACAGCACAAGATTTACGTAGTAAGAATGTTACGGAGCTTCAAGAAGAATTAAAAAATCTTTTGAATGAAGGCTTCAAGTTAAAGATGCAACATGGTTCTGGACAAATGACAAAGCACCATTTGTTACAGATTAACCAAAGAGCTATCGCCCGAGTTAAAACGATTATGACTGAAAAGCGGAGTGCAGAGTGAGCGTTTCTACAGAAGTAAAAGAGTCAACAGCTGCCCCGACCCTTAAAGGTAAAGTTGTCAGTGATGTACGTGATAAAACTCGTACAGTTGAAGTGTATTGGTCTCGTCGTCATGACACCTATAGTAAGGTTATTCAAAGAAAGACGAAATATCATGTTCATGATAGCGAGAATGTAAGTAAAATGGGCGATTGGATTGAATTCCGTCAATGTAAGCCAATGTCAAAGACAAAGTCTTCTGAATTAGTTTGCGTTGTAGAAGAATCTAAGAGTTAAGCATTCAGTTGTAACCATTAGTAGAAAGCGGAGAACAATATGATACAGATGCAAAGCGTTCTTGACGTAGCAGATAATAGTGGCGCTCGTCGAGTGATGTGCATCAAGGTTTTAGGTGGCTCTAAACGTCGATATGCAGGTGTTGGCGATGTGGTACGTGTCACGGTTAAAGAGGCCATACCTCGTGGTAAGGTGAAAAAGGGTGATGTGCTACATGCTGTTGTTGTAAGAACGAGACATGGTGTGCGAAGAGAAGACGGCTCTAAAATCCGTTTTGATGGTAATTCTGCAGTTCTTTTGAACGCTCAAATGCAACCAATAGGAACACGTATCTTTGGTCCAGTGACCCGCGAGTTACGTAAGAAATTTATGAAGATTATTTCCTTGGCACCTGAAGTGCTGTGACGGGGAGAGGAAAATATGAATAAAATATTAAAAGGCGACACGGTAACTATTCTTGCTGGTAAAGACAAAGGTCGCACCGGTACAGTTTTAGAAGTTACCAAAAAGAAAAAGAAACCAGAAACTGGGGCGTGGATCCTAGTCGAAGGTATTAATGTTGTTAAGAAGCACGTGAAGGGTGATCCTCAGCGTCAAGTTCCAGGTGGCATACAGTCTCAGGAACGCCCAATTCATAATTCAAATGTCTCTTTGATTGATCCAACGACTAACAAAGCAAGTCGTACAGCATTCAAGACATTAGATGATGGTCGAAAAGTTAGAGTTTCTAAGTCTTCAGGAGAAGTTTACGATGGCTAAGCACAGTGCAAACACTCCAAATAAAGATACCTTACGGTTAGAAAAACTTTATAAAGAGACTATTGTTCCTCATATGATGAAGACTTTCGGGTATAAAAATATCATGGAAGTACCAAAGCTTGAAAAAATCACCATTAATATGGGTGTTGGCCAAGCTGCGCAAGATAAAAAAATTGCGAAAGCTGCTGCAAGCAATATCACTGATATGACCGGACAAAAAGCTCAAATTACGTTAGCTCGCAAGTCGATTGCTGGATTTAAGATTCGTGATGGATGGCCTATTGGTTGCAAAGCGACGGTTAGACGCGACAGAATGTATGAGCTATTGGATCGTATGATTAGTATTGCGTTTCCAAGAATTAGAGATTTTAGAGGCTTAAACCCTAAATCTTTCGATTCTTTTGGCAATTTCAATATGGGTCTAAAAGAGCAAACAATTTTCCCTGAAGTTGATTATGACAAAATTGACGAAGTTCGTGGTCTGAACATTACGATTACGACAACGGCAAAGACAGATAAAGAAGGCTATGAACTTCTTAAGATGTTTAAGTTTCCTTTCAGAGAGCTGCATGCGCAGCAAGGACAATAAATTATGGCTAGTAATCGTATGATAAGGCGCGAAACAAAGCGCAATAAACTGCAACGTCGTGATGAACGTGCGGCGTTAACGAAGAAGCTGAAAGATCCTGAGTTGGATATTGAATCTAAGTTTGAAGTCCTTGCTAAGCTTGAAAAAATGCCAAGAGATTCTAGCTTTGTTCGTTTGACAAATCGTTGTCAAGTGACAGGAAGAG
>CAYGPI010000065.1:0-15658 GCA_964351745.1 uncultured Francisellaceae bacterium | reverse complement strand
TTCAAGGCCTGACAAAAAATGCTCTTATCTTGTTTCTTTCCGATAAGGGGATAGCCAATAGCGAGTTTTTTGAAGGTATTGCGCCCCCAGATATTAGTATTCATGGCTCTTTTTCCATGACTGTTAACTACGATGCTTTAGAGCGTTACACGGAATCTATGGGCGGCTTAAATCTCTTGATGGACAACCGAAATGCAGACTTTCAAGTTGCATGTTTTGGGTTTAACGTAACCTCAAGAATGCCTAATACTGAATATGCTTTTAAAAGCTCCCTGTCTGACTTTAGCCCGGTCGATCTCTACAATTTATGCTACACCTTTGAGTTAGATAGACCAAATCCTGCCTTTAAGAATTTGGACGAATTATTAGCTATTCTTAATCTGTCTCAATGGGACCCAAACATCTTTTACGACTATCAAGAATTTATTATTAAGATCTTAGAAGAAAATGAAATCACAAGTGAGCAAGAAGCTGGCCTAGTCAACGGAATATCCAAAGTTTGGGACTATTTCTTTATGCTAGAGAAGAACCGTGATATTCCTTTTGCTATAGGCTGTATTCTTTATGAGCTTGAGCACTTTGAATCTGCTTTGTTTTATTACGAGCAGTCTATAAAGCTCTTTGGCGAGCAGGGTGAAGCTTACCTCAATATGAGCTTATGTCATCAAAATCTTGATAAAGGCAAAGAGGCAGTCGCTTTGGCTCGGAAAGCTCTTAAACTTGATCCTAGTTTAACCATGGCTCAAGAGGTTATAAAGGACTTTACCAAGAATTAGAGCAGTTACACAGTAAGTGCTTTTTTTCCGTTTGTCGGCTCTATATTTACATATAAGAATTAATTGATTTTAATGATTGACCTGAACCCTATAGTTAAGTAACTTGTCCTTCTGAATTATAAACATTTTTAAAAGTGTAATTTTTAGGAGAATGGGAATTGGGCAAAGCTTTTAATAAGCACAGAGCTACCTTAATTGGGCTTAGTGCGCTTGGTATGTGGGCTATTGAGCCCTTATTGGTTTCAGAGATTAATCGATTACCTATCTTTGAGTTGCTTGCCATTCTCTTTATGAGTTCGTTTGTTCTGACGGCGATTAGGATAACCTTGAAGGGCAAATGGCAAGAAGTGTTAAAGCAACCTGGCTATGTTTGGCCAATTGGGGTTATTGGTATTTGTGCCAGTGACTTTGCTTATATCTTTGGAACTAAATATGCACCGATTGCTCATGTTGAGTTGATTGATTATTTGTGGCCGAGTTTTGCTATTTTTTTCACCAGTCTTTTACCAGGTGAGCTCTTAAAAAAGCGATATCTTTATGGCGCCATTTTAGGGTTTGCTGGTATTTATTGTTTAGTTCACACAGAGCTATTTGCAGATCAGTTTAATGTTTCCTTTGGGATTGGTTATAGCTTTGCTCTGATTGGTGCTGCCATTTGGGGTGGATACTGTGCTTTCTCTCGCTATCACAAGAACTTACCTATTGAGGTTGTTGGCTTGTATTGTGGTATTGGATCTATCATTTGCCTTGGGCTGCATTTAAAGTTTGAGACCTTTGTCATGCCAACGCAGTCAGAGCTGGGCTTTACCGTGCTTACAGGCATGACTGGGGCTGGCATGGCTTACCAGCTATGGGATTATGGGGTTAAATTCGGTAATGTTTATCTACTGAGCGTTTTAACGTACCTAGCAAGATTAGCGGGCTTATCCTTGTTAGTTCTTTTCGGTAAGGAGCCGCTTTCGAGAGAGCTAGTTATGGCATGTTTGCTTGCAACAGCAGGTGTCATTGTTAGTACAACAGGGCTTAGAGCGCTTAATCCATTATTGCTTTGGACTCGTATTAGATATCGTTCAAAGCTGCATTTGGAAGATAGTCCCGCAAGTTAAAATGAGCCACTTTCTGAATACTTAGGAAAGTGGCCAGTATTCCAAGCCGTATGAATGCTGGTGTCCATGATGGTAAAGCCATACCCCGTTTATTTAAAAGCTGTGGCAGGTTTAACCTTAACCGTATTATTGCTCATAGCCAGCTTTACCCCGCAAACCAAGCTCAACAGCATCTTGCCACTCCGTGTTAAGGTTGGCTCAGTCATCCTATGTGGAAAGCGGGAGTTTAAGCTAGTGATGAGCTTTTGCTTATTCGTATGATCTACGCTTAAGTGACGTCGAATGTTGTGCCTAGGCTCTATCAATGCTGCTCTGTGAGAATCATGTTTATTGAAGCACTGCCGGGTGGCACCGCTCATAAACTAGTGAGGTCAATAGGGCAAAGCGTTGTTCCGTTGAGTGCTGCAATGGTACTAGATATTGCCACGAGTTTCATAATCTATGCCAATTTAGTAATTATTATGGTTCAACAATACGTCATGGAGGATGTTTATATTTCGATAGGCTCAGCACAAGAAGGTTGGCAGATACTCATAAAAAAAGCCCCAAGAACATATTCAAGGGGCTTTTCAAATCACATGGCTCTATAAATAGCGCAGAGAGCTTAGTCATTATTTTGAAGCAAGACGTGGAGATCTTCTTGCTTTAGGTGCTTCAGGTTCAGCTTCAGATGAAGATACGCTAGAAGAAGCTGGTGAGCTGATGATGACAGCAGCTGGTGCAGGAGATATAGACTGCTCGTCATTAGATGCAGAAGGTTTCTTGCTGCTTAAGCTTTCAGCTCTCTTAGATAAGTCTGAATCAACAGAGTTATCAGCATCAACTTCACTAGATACTTTAGAGGCGCTTAACTTAGAAGCTACTTTCTTTGCACCAACTGTTAGTGCTGTTAAGGCTGTAGTGCTAGCTGCAACAAGTCCTAAGCTTATACCGGCTTGTGCTAATAATGAGTAACCAGTTAGGCCCAACATAGCAGGTACTTGCAAGAAGGTTAAAGCGGCTGTTGCAGCGATAACTGTAGCAATGGTACCTACAGAAAAGAGAGCGCGTCTAAGAGTTACTTCAGGTAGACGATTTCTAACTGAAGGCATAGCTAAAGTTGGAAATGATGGAAGACCATTACGAAGTCTTTGAGCTAGGCTCTTTCTTTCTTCAGCAGCAACAAAAGCTACGCCATTAGGCATCAATATGTTTGTTTTACGTGCGCTGATTTGTGAACTATTGATTTCAATACCTTTAAGCATTTCAACTTCATCATTTTTGTTATGAAAAGGAACTTCAACAGGCTTTGATTTAGCTCTGTGCTCTACTTCTAGAATAGGGAAAAGCTCATTAGCTTTTTTAGTTGGATCAAACTCATTAGCAACAGTCATAGCATCTTCAAGACTGTTAAGACCAGAAACAGGTCCTAAACCTACTAATTGATCTGTGTAAGCTTTCATTTCAGCAGCTGTGACAGCATTAGGATTAGCGGCGACTAATGGCTCAGGTAAAACAAAATACGATTTCATATTGATACTCCAGATGATTACTACACCCAACTGCTTAGTTGGTCTTATCACAAATTTCACGGACAGATTCTAGCATATGCGGTTTAGAGCTACCAAGTAATCCCAGAAAAAAAGGGGATTTTGCGGATAAACACTATGTCAGTTAACTTTTTGTTTGCGGGTTTATCAATATTTCACTTACAAAATCGTGGGATCTCCCTTGTAGCTATGAGTTAGTTAGGTGTGTTTTTTCAGAGATAGCGACTGAATGTGAAATTTGTTGGTAAACCTAATCATTATCCGTTAGGATGTTCGATTGTCAGTGGAGTCCTCCAACTGATTTTTTTATCGAGCCATATTTAGCTGCTTGCTTTCAAGGCTCATCACATAGAGGTAATTGAATGTCAGCATCTGAATCTGCGCCTGAAAGCGCGGTAAAATTTAGCGATCTTGGTCTAAACGAACAGCTTTTAAAATCCTTGGCGAAAATTGGCTACGAGACGCCTTCTCCTATTCAAGCGGCCACTATCCCTCATTTGCTAGCAGGGAAAGATGTTTTAGGTATGGCTCAAACAGGAACAGGCAAAACAGCAGCTTTTTCTTTGCCTTTATTAGCGAATGTGGACTTACGTAACAATCGAACACAAATTATGGTACTGGCTCCAACAAGAGAGCTTGCGATCCAGGTGAGTGATGCTTTTGAAAAATATGGCCAAGAAATGCCAGGCCTACGAGTCACTTCTATTTGTGGTGGCCAACCTTATCCTCCTCAAATTTTAGCTCTAAAACGTGGTGCTCATGTTGTGGTTGGTACGCCAGGTCGCGTGATGGATCATATTCGTAAAGGCACTTTAGATTTAGGTAAAATCACAGCGCTCGTTCTTGATGAAGCAGATGAAATGCTTAAAATGGGTTTTATTGATGATATTAAATGGGTTTTAGAGCATACCCCGAAAGATTGCCAGATGGCCTTATTCTCAGCGACGATGCCTAAGGAAATCCGTAGGATTGCTGATAGCTACTTAACCAATCCAGAGCAGGTAACCATTGCCTCTAAAACGGCCACAGTCTCAACGATTACCCAAAAGTACATCATTGTGAAGGGCTATCGTAAATTAGAAGCGATGACGCGCATTTTTGAGTCTGAAAATTTTGATGGTGTGATTGTTTTTGTGAGAACAAAATCAGCAACACTTGAACTATCTGAGCTGCTAACCTCTAAAGGTTATTCTTGTGCGCCTCTTAATGGTGATATTCAGCAGAGCCATCGTGAGCGCACCATTAAGCACCTTAAGAGTGGAAAAATTGATATTGTTGTCGCAACAGATGTTGCTGCTCGTGGTATTGACGTAGAGCGGGTATCTCATGTGATTAACTTTGATGCACCTCATGATCCAGAAAGCTATATCCACCGTATTGGCCGTACAGGTCGTGCGGGAAGAAGTGGTACCGCCATTTTATTTGTTGCACCTAGAGAGCGCGGTGCATTGCGTTCGATAGAGCGCGTCACGAAACAACCTATCACCTGTGCTGAAGTACCATCTTCCAAAGAGATTGAAAAGAAACGTCTTGAGAATTTCTATGCCAAAGTCACAGCGAATATGGCTGGCGAAGATACGGAAGTATTCAAAAAGATGATCCAGGACTATCAATTAGAGAATCCTGTTGATGATTTAACCATGGCTATTGCCCTTGTTAAGATGATAGATCAGTTAACACCTTTGCGTCTTAAAGAAGAGCGATTCGATCAATTTGAAAGAAAAGCTAGCTTTGAAGATGGCGGCGATCGCCGTGATAGAGGGGACCGAGGTGCCCGTAAATTTGGTGCCAGAGATGACTCATCTAGAAGAAGATCAAGTGATCGCTCTGATAGAAGAGATTCTTCAGAGCGCGCGCCAAGACGTGTTAGCCGTACCCCAGATGCTGATAAAACGCGTTTTCGCATCGAGGTTGGACATTCTCACGGGGCAAGACCTGGTAACATTGTTGGCGCTATTGCTAATGAAATTAACTTGCGCTCTGAAAATATTGGCCAGATTAGTATTCAAGACGACCATAGTACGGTTGATTTGCCAAGTAACTTATCTGCTGAAAAATTATCTATCTTGCGCAAAGTTAGAGTTGCAGGTCAGCAATTGAGTATTTCTCACTTAGGTGGATTTCAAAGCCCAAGTAAAGATGTTGGTAAGAAAAAGAAATACGGCACATCAAATAAGCGTAAAAAAGTTGAAAGAGTCGAAACCTCGACAGCACCAGCTTAACGTTTCATTTAAAAGCGTGCACATATGACCGCGATAAAAAACATAGATGTCATCATTATTGGGGCCGGCGCAGCTGGCCTCATGTGCGCCATCGAAGCAGGAAAGCGCGGTCGGCGTGTGCTTGTTATTGAAAAAGCCAATAAGCCAGGAAAGAAGATATTAATGTCTGGTGGCGGGCGATGTAATTTTACAAACTATGACATAAGGCCTAGTGCTTACCTCTCAAATAACCCTCATTTTTGCAAATCAGCTTTAAAAAGATTCTCACAGTGGGATTTTATTAGTCTTGTGGAAAAGCATCAGATTGGCTTCCAAGAAAAGAAATTAGGCCAATTATTTTGTACACACAAAGCTAAAGACATTCTGAATATGTTGCTGGAAGAATGTGAAAAAGCTCAGGTAAAGATCCAGTTTAATCAATCAATAGAATCTATAACACCCAAGCAAAACAGTGGTTTTGATGTTCAAATTGGCGCTGTTAAATACGACGCACAATCAGTTGTGGTTGCCTGTGGAGGTTTATCTATTCCAACATTAGGATCCTCGCCTTTTGGTTATAAAATAGCTGAGCAATTTGGCCATAAGGTTTGGCCTCTAACCGCTGGATTAGTGCCGTTTACGCTCCACAAACCGGATCTGAGTTTATTTGAAGGGTTAAGCGGTGTTTCTCAACCATGTAGGGTCAACGTCGAAGATACGTCATTCGAAGAGGATATGCTTTTTACTCATAGAGGACTTAGTGGGCCAGCGATGTTGCAAATTTCTTCTTACTGGTCTGCCAATAAAGCTTTATCGATCGATTTATTGCCAAAGCTAGATCTCAAAGAAGATTTAAAATTAGCAAGGCAAACGCATCCAAAACAGCAAGCAGGAAATTACTTAACTAAGTGGCTCTCATCAAACCTTGTTAAAATATTCCTTAATCCCAATCTCATCAATAAGCGTCTTGCTGATTGCTCCAACGCCGATCTGGAGTTGGTAACCACGACTTTTAAATCCTGGCAAATAAAGCCAAATGCAACAGAAGGTTACCGAACAGCTGAGGTGACCAAAGGTGGCGTTGACTGTGATAGCCTATCCTCAAAAACGATGGAGTCCTCTCTTCAGAAAGGACTTTACTTCGTTGGTGAAGTCGTTGACGTCACAGGGTGGCTCGGTGGCTATAATTTTCAATGGGCCTGGTCATCAGGCTGGGCCGCTGGTCAAGTCGCTTAAGCCGCACTTGAATAACGAGAGCCGCTTTTTTGACCAAGTGAACTTGCACTCTGACTAGATATAGTCTCCGGGCTAAAACTGCTATCGTTTTTATCATCGTGAATGCCTGTCTCTATACTGATTGATGCAGAGCGACTCAATCCATATTTTGGAACAAGGGGTGCGGTCCTATGCTGAATTTCAGGCGTGAAGTGCTCTGAAGCTTGATTCGATTGCGCTAAGCTATGTTTGTGCAAAAATAGCTCTGTTGCTTCTTTTCCTGACTCCAATAATTGGCTAGTCATTTCTGGTGTTATATTAAAATCAGTGGCTCGAACTTCTTGGCGGTTGATTTCAATGGTTCGCTCAGGGTTGTGACTATTTAAATAGTTAAAGGTCTGTGTTGATTGCGCTGTATGTAATAAGCTCAAAACATAAGAGATCACGGAGCTTATTTTCTGCCGGATCGTCTGTGAGTCTAAACTCTTTCTCTCTATTTCTTCTGTGGTTTCTAATCGAACGGCTAGAGTCTCAGGGTTATGCCTATAATGATTAAAACCTGCATTTCTGCAAAGTTGTCTCATAGGGGAGCGTGTACTTGTCACACTAAGATTTTGTCTATCGTGCGCGCAACTAAAGTATTTTAGATCGTCAAAAATAATTTGTGGATCATTTAAAATGAGACCACCATCCACTAGCCAATGTTTTAAGCTAGTCTTAATGGCTGAAAAGAATCCAGGGATCGACATCGATGCTCTGACGCCAAACCAAAGAGGTTTGTGTCTATATTGGCATGAGTGTTCGTGCGAGAATATAATCACAGTTTGAGAAGTTAGATCGGAGGCAACAAGAAAGGGCTGCTTTAACCGAGTCTCTCCTTTTTCTTTTATTTCTTGTTGTCGTAGTCTATTTAGCCCACAAAACGTTATGTCAGCATTACCTGTTTTTTCTTCAATTTTTTGTTTAAGCCACGTATTAAAAACCTCACCCTTGTATAGCCCATATCGGTGTAAAACCCTATAGATGTTTCTAATGATGCCAAAGGATGAATCCTTGAATGAAGCAAAATCCATGCCTTTTAATTCAGCTTCAATTTGCTTTGGGCTGTAACCGACACATAGTAAAATGGCGGCTATTGATCCCGCGGAGGTACCACCAACGCGTTTTATGTTGGCTAGAATGCCTTTTTCTTCTAAGACTTTAAGCATGCCCGCATAGGCGATGCCTGCTATACCGCCGCCTTCTAGTGAAAGATTCTGTATGTTGTCAATTTTGAAATAACGACTCATATGCGTGATGCTCCAACGAATACCTCAATAGTAGTGAATAACAATACAGTAATATTTGCGAGTTAAGCACCCACTTAAGTCATTATGATCAAAATCACCTAAATCCTGGGGTCTTTATGATTGACTTTAGTTAAGCCTAAGAGATAAGGCAGGGGGTAATCCTGATAGGCATCCATGAGTTATCTTGCTAGGATTTGGAACATGTTAAGTAAGTTGCTTACTTTTTGTTTTAAACAACACAATTTGAAAATCTTAATTTGCAGGTACGAGTATGGCTATCACAAGCGCAAGCTCTTTTAATGCAAAACAAATGCCTCTTACGGCAAGATTGCAAACCGTACAAGACATCATGGAGCGATTGATCTCAATAGACAAAGGCGGTCCTGATTTAACCAATGATTTGTTAGAAAGATTAGGAAATCTAAGGCTCCATAGTTCTGAAGATAGGTCTGTACCATCAGCCGTCTCTTTAGTTTCAAGTGTAAGTTCGTATTTGAGCACTAGCTCTAGTTATGAGCCAGGTAAAGGCGAGACAGTAGTGGTTGACAAAAGTCATACGGATGCACCGGTGATGAGACCTAAACCGTAATCTAAGCGGACTGGAAAGAAGAAGAGGTATCTTGTTTTACTTCTTCTTTCCATGACGTGTTGCTTGAGCTTCCATATTCTCATGGGCCTTCTCATTGAATGGACTTAGCCTAGAGAGATCTAAAGATAATTTGTCTTCTTCTCCTTGGCTAAACAAGAGCGCAGGTTTCTCAAAGGTAACATGGCGAAGTGCCTTCCTGGCTTTTGGCGAGTTTTGAGCTTCGCTTATGATATCAAACTGATCTTTCATAGCGCTAAGTTCCTGTTGAGGGGGCTGTATCCGAAGCTCAGCAAATTTGAAAGGCTCTTGGGTTTTTAATTTTTTTAAATCATGTTTATGTTTTTTTACAAAGTGCTTTTCTAAGGTAGCAAAATCAGGTTGTTTATGTTCGCCCAATAAGCTTATAAAACCCTCTTCGCTTTCACTTAGGGTTGCGCTGCTAATCAGAGCCTTTGTGATTAGCGTCATAAATTTGTACTCTGAGACCAAATCAATTTTGTGAAATGTACCATTGAGTCTTAATCCATGAAGTAAGCTCGGTGCAAACATTATCCCGAGAGATGAATTATCCATGCCATTATCATGAGAGTCATGTTGGCAAGCTAGGCCAAGATTAAGAAATTGGTAAAAAGCCAAGGCATGCTCTTGTGCACCTAATAGAGAAAGTTGCCCTGCAAATTCCAGAAATTTCTTGCAGATATAGGCTTGGAAGTACGCTTCATCTCCAATGAAAGTCTTTTTTACAAGCTCTCTTTCTATGGTCAATGTATCGTAGATACTTTTAAGTTGATTTTGGAAAATTGTCCATGCTAATGCTACTTGAGGACTTTGATCTGTCAAAAAATCTGCCTCCATAAAGGTCTTTTTAGCAAAGACCGCGAAGTCATGAGAGGTTATGTTTTTAAAGATAGGCTTGCTCTCGAGTAACAAGCAAGCATTTGTTAAAAGCTCTTCTAGTGAAGTTTCGCAAGCAATGGAGGCCGACAAGAGTGGGTATAAGTCATCTTTTAGGATTTCAATATGCTCGTCTTTCGCAACTTCTCTGAAAACTCGCTTTGTGGAATAGTCAATACAGTGATGAACTAAAGCACACAATCTTCTTGTTTCTTTAGCATTATAACGCTCAGGACCTGTTAGTTTCATAATAAAGTATCCAAGTTGAAAGTTTGCGAGTGTGTAAGGTGAATGAAGATAATAGGGTACAGTTTCAATCAAGTCTTAGAGTAATTAAATCTGATTTCTACATAAACCAGCAAATATTAGCAATCTTAAGAACTAATTGAAAGGACTGCAATAATAGAAAGTTATACGACTTTATTTTAAGCGTTAGCATTTATGCTACGCGCACAAAATATAGGGATATTTAATCGAGAAGCCCAATGTGCGGGAAACAGGAAAATCCCCATTGAGCATTTTTATCCAGAGGTAACATAGCTACCATTTGCTGGTTAGGCAACTTATTGTCTGGCAAGCTTACGCGTCCTATGACAGAAAACCCTTGGAGATAGAGTAGATAATGACGATAGATCATGTAGAGGCGTTAGGTTTAGCTAAGCCAAGAACACAATCCACGCCAGAGCAGTATGAGCGCCAAGAATCGATATCTGTCGTGTTTGCGCTCAAGAGACTCAATGAGTTTATGTTTCCTAGCCAATTTAATGCTTTTGAAAATCTTTGCTCACACTTTCCAGGTGATCGCATGCTTAGTGGGTTTGCTGTGCTGTCTAAAGCAAAACGAATAGATCATTAGGGTACTTTTATTAAAACTTTAAAAAAGCCTGAAGACTTTAGTGAGTTCTATATGAAAGTTTCAAACGAGAAAATGTATAAGTACGCTACCTTGTCTCGCCATATTGATATCATGGATCCACTTGATTCAAGTAAACTTCGAGAACTGCTTGCAGGGTTTAAAACGTCTGGCTCAGATTCTATAGGGTTAAAGGAGCTTTTGCATAACCATGCCTTGCTTGACAAGGTCAATGAGTCACTTATAAAACGTCGTATTCTTTTAAACAAGAACACATTGAATTTAAGCATAATTGGTTTAACTCGTTTCCCTGCCAGTATTTTTGATGATGATAATCTTAAATCATTCTTTCTTAACCTGAAGAAATAAGCATGGTTGGCAACAGTCTAACCTACCTCCCTAATTACAGCGAAAGGCTCCCTAGCCTAAAGGCTATGACATTAGATAGAAGCTTGAAACGAACACGCTGGGTTAAAGAAAATAAAAATTTGCACGTGAATTTTCACAGTTACCCACTAACAGAGCAATCTAAGATAGGTGTCAACAGTGTCAACCGACCTCTACCTCCTGCCTATGGCACTGGATACAGAGAAGTTCTCAGCGATAGAGCTTCAGCTTGGTATCCCTGCATGCCAAATTCTCAAAGATTTCATGATGATATGGAAGCTTTTATCGATACCTTACCACCACAACCCATTGTTCCTGGTTTTGATGGATACCAAACTGCTCTAGATGGTGTGGTGCTGAACGAAATGACGCAAGATATTGAAGCTAGCCCTGGTTTTAGAAAAAAGTAAAACGTCGTTTCGTTGCTACACTCAACGACCTAACAGGTACTTCTTCATAGATGAAAGATCTTTGTTGTTGCGCACCTTAGACCAGCTATGGCGGGAGCCATCGACTAGCACTTGCTTAAGATTTGAGATGGAGCTGTTTTAATAGCTTTGCTTCTTTCGACGGGGATCAAGATTTGCCATGATAATATTAGCAATTTCTTTAACTTATCATCAAAAAGCAGTTTAGAGCACTAAGGTATGCGCTAAATTACAATAGATGCCAAGCTTGCAAAACTATGAAAGCATATTTATTCATATTAAAATGTTAATGTGCTTCACCAATGTATAAACACGCATCAACGCATAAAAGGACATTCATGCATAGCGACTTAGATAATCTTCTTGAATTACTGCAAAGCCATAAAAAAGAGTGGGTAATTTTAGCTATCCGTGAAAAAATTGATCTGTTCAAGCAGGTTTTAGAGCTGGCTTATGCATGTCGCGAGTCTTGGGTAGCTTTGTCCTGTCAATATAAGAAGATCCCAAAAGAAAGTCATATTGTCGGAGAAGAGTGGCTCATCGGTCCTGTCTCAATGTGTCGAGTTCTACGTTTAGCCATTAATAGTTTAGAAGAGCTTGAACGTTACTCTTTGATAAAAATTCCAAGAAATAAAGTCAAACAAGTGTCAAAAGAGCAAATCTCAGTCGATGTGTTTCCAAACTCTTTGTTAGAAAAAATTATCTATTCAGGGATTAAAGCGCAGGTTTGGATGGAGCCTGGTATAGATGCACAGCATTTGCAAGCTCATATGGCATCCAATTTTAGTTCTAAACAACCTAGCCTTGGCTGCGTATCCTTGGTGTTAGGAGCTGGCAATGTTTCAAGCATTGGTCCTTTAGATGTTATTCAAAAATTGCTAGAAGGCAAAGTCGTCTTATTAAAAATGAACCCCGTTAACGACTATTTATTGCCATTGTTTCTGCAAGTATTTGCACCGCTCATCAAAAGAAATTTTGCACACATCGTTAGAGGTGATGCGGATATAGGGGAGTACCTATGCCAACATCCAATGACTGAAGATATTCATATAACAGGGAGCGACCAAACTCATGATGCTATATGTTATGGCACAGGGGAAGAAGGAGAAGTGGCTAAGCGTCATAACAAGCCAAGGTTGAAGAAGACAATATCGAGTGAGTTAGGCAATGTGTCGCCCATTATTGTGGTCCCTGGCAAATGGAGCCGATCAGCGTTAAAGTTTCATGCTGAGAATGTTGCGACCCAACTTGTCAATAATGCAGGATTTAATTGCTTGGCTGCGAAAGTTTTGGTGATAGATCACAAGTGGCCACAAAAAAAGGCCTTTTTAAAGCTACTTGGTGAAACGTTAGGCAGGCTCAAGCCACGAGAAGCCTACTACCCTGGCGCACAAGATAGATATGAAAAATTCATTGAAGCTCACAGCACCACAGCTGCAATTTACGGTCAAAAATCAACGCATAGCTCAATTCCTTGGACGATCATTGAAGATCTTTCATCAGAGCAAGACTCCATTTGTTATACTAAGGAATCATTCTGCGGACTGATGGCTCAGACCAATATAAGCTCTAAAAGCACTGAAGATTTCATGGTAAAAGCTGCAAAGTTCTGTAATGAAAAGCTTTGGGGAACTTTGTGCGCTTGCGTTATTATTGATAAAAAGACTCAGCAAACTCACGCTAAGGCCTTTCACCAATTGATTTCAGACTTAAAATATGGAGGCATTGGTATCAACCAATGGCATGGATTACTTTATAGTTTAGGTGTCACAACCTGGGGCGCTTATCCTGGACATACTTGGGATAATATTCAAAGTGGGCAAGGCACTGTGCATAATACTTTACTCTTTGATAAACCTCAAAAAAGCGTTTTATTCGGTCCGTTCACAACAACCATTCTGATGCCTTTTAAACCCGCTTGGTTTGCTAGTAACCAGGCGATGCCTAGCATTGCGCGTGCGCTCTGTGATATGGAATATAAGCCTGGATGGTTTAAACTGCCAAAACTCATTTTTGCAACGATGAAAAGCCTTTAATCGAAAGACTCTTCAAAGATAGATCATCAATACGCGTAAGGTAAAGTTGAGCATGAAGTATTTAAAGGACGGATTGTAGTTCGTTCCTAAATGACTGCTTCACATGCTTTAAGTAAACAGTGGTTTATTTTGGCGCTTTGTTTTGTCTGAAGTGCGTGCTTTTGATTAATTTCAATTTCTATGCCTGAATATTGGGAAGGCTTAAATTGTTTTCTTAAATGAGTTGTAAACCCATCGGCGGTGCCTTTGTAAGGATAGTTCATTCGGATCTTGAGCTTTGGATCCAACGCTATCAGGGCATGCTTTAACTGCAATGCAAATGCCTTTTCTTTAGATCTACCTGGATCATATAAGAGTCCAATATCAGCGTTGCGAACAACCGACTGAAGTTCAGGACAAAAGCTATGAATAGACAAGTGTAAAATACTCTTATTCTTCTTGGCAGCCTCAGCGACCAAGTTGGTAACTTCTTCCCGATAAGGTTGGTAGTACTGACCAACGATAGTTTTCTTCTCATCATCGGCTAAGGTTTTCGTTATGTTTGAAAAAATTTTGGGGTGATGCAAAGAGCGATTCAAATCGATCAACAAACGACTCCATCGCGCATATTTTGATTGGCAGTCAAGATTTTGGGAGATTAGTTTGTAGCAAGCCAAAGCGCCTATGTCCCAACCTTCGTGGGACAAAAGCCTATCCTTTTCCTTATTAAATATAGCCTTGTACGCCTTAGGGATATCGCAACTTGCGTGTTCACAAGTGACTAGTAAGGATGGGCGCGTTATCATACAAGATAGGTCTTATTCTCTTGCAAGCATTGGGTCAACGTTGTATAGATTGGCTTAAGATGGATTTTATCATATTGGGTTAAACTATGAATTAATCTTTCAGACAAATTACCATCTCGCAAAACCACTTCTAAGGATTGTTGGTATCGACTTGAGATATCTGAACTGCTTGTATCGACCAATGACTCCCAAATGTCTTTCGCAGAATTCAAACCTCTTCCTTTTAGCCCAATGTGCTCAAGGTATTTTTTGTCTGCAATTTCTGCATCTGACCCATGAAGAACGCAATTATCCATGATTTTTTTAAGGTAAGTCGTTTCTAGAGGTTTGTTCATGAATTGCTCAGTTCTTTCCATCACAAATTTGATGGCGCCTACAATCGCAGCGACTATCGTCATATCCATGAGTGCGCATTCTTGAGAATCAATGACTCGGATCTCAATGGCATTTCTATCGAATCGTGCGATGGCGCCTCTTGAATTAAGCCACTCATATTGTAAAATTTTATTTTTATCATGAACGTCAATCGCTTTGTACATTGGGTTCAATATATTGGTGTAATAATCCTTCACAGAGCCTACCCATTCAGGAACAATTTCTCCAGTAATACTGGGGATGATCTTTTGGTTTGATTCATAATGTTTAAGGCGGCTACATTTATATTTAGTCTTTTTCCCTTCACAGAAAGGGCTGCTGGCCGCTAGAGCTGGTATCAAGGGCAAAATATAGCGGATCGCATTGTGAAGTTGGATGAATTCTTCCTCATCTCCAAAAGGCAAATTTAAATGAGTGCTTTGTAGGTTTGACCAACCATGACCTTGACAGTTAAAAATGGAGTCATAGGTATTATAAATGGTTTTATCGCCATGAGGCCAAAGCTTGACGTTATCAACAAGTGTCCAAGGATGCGTCGCCGTTGGGAGCAGCACTTTACCCTGCGAATCTAGAATTTTATTGATAGACAATATTTCTTGATGAAACGATTGCTCAATAGCGGTTAAATCAGTTTTAGGTCCATTAGTTTTTAACTCTAGCACATGAAGGGCTAACTCGTTATTTAAGGCTATGTCACCTCGCTCTATTTCATTTTCGATAGAGCCATGAATTATTTCAAATAATTTATCAGTATAGGGGGATATCTCCAAACTTTGTTTGTCGACTATCATATACTCAATTTCAATGCCATAGACGCTAAAAAGTGAGAAGGGCATAAGGTATTTATTAGTTTGCATGTTGGATTCTTTCTAAAAAGTGAGACATAACGAGATCATACAATTGATCGCCAATATAAGCGTCTTCGACGCCATGATCAATACTTGGGTTGTCATTGACTTCTATCACGTAAACTTCGCTACCTATTTGTTTTAAATCAACGCCATACAATCCAGAACCAATCAACTTAGCGGCTTTCACAGCCTTATTTATGACAGCCGGGGGAACTTTATCGACAGCAACGGCCTCGAAGGCACCCTGATCAACACCACCTTGCCAGTTCACTATTTGCCAGTGATCTTTAGCCATAAAATATTTGCAGGCATAAAGGACCTCACCATTGAGAATGCCAATTCGC
>CAYGPI010000064.1:0-15875 GCA_964351745.1 uncultured Francisellaceae bacterium | reverse complement strand
CATTCCATAAGGCATACTGGCAGTCAGGATATTTTTCACAAGAAAAGAAGATCTTTTGGTTTCTACTCTTACGCTTAAGAATATTGCCACTTTTACAGCTCGGGCAGGCCACGCCTGTGTCTTGCGGCTTTTCGAGGGGCTCAATGTGTTTACATGCAGGGTAAGTTGAGCAGCCAATAAATTTACCATAACGCCCCCGCTTTATGACAAGGTCAGATTGACACTCTGGACAAGCTCGCCCCTCAACGATTTCAGGCTGGCTAGCATCTTCCCTGGTTTCATCAAGAGAGCGTGTATAATCACAATCAGGATAAGCTGTACAGCCAATAAAGCGACCGCGCTTTCCTAAACGTATAGAAAGTTCGCCATCACAAGTAGGGCATTTTTCATCCATTTTTTCTTGAGTCACATCTTTGCGCTGAACATTTGCTTCTGTGTGTTTTATTAGCTCAATAAATGGCTGCCAAAAATCGGCAAGTAATGGCTTCCACTCTTTCTCGCCTCTAGAGACAGCATCAAGCTCATCTTCCAAACCGGCTGTAAACCCATAATCGACGTATTGCGTAAAGTAGTTCATCAAAAATCGAGTCACGACCCTGCCAACATCGGTTGGATAAAAGCGCTTCGTTTCAATTTTTGCATAATCTCTATTTTGTAACGTTGAAATAATAGAGGCATAAGTAGAAGGGCGACCAATCCCAAATTCTTCTAGGGCCTTAACCAGCGTCGCTTCAGAGTAACGTGGCGGTGGCTCAGTAAAATGCTGGATCGGCTTAATGCTTTGCGCCTCTACTGTTTCACCAACCTCTAATGGTGGCAATATTTTATCAGCTTCTTTCTTACTATCGTCTAAACCCTCTTCATAAACCTGCAAGAAACCAGGGGTGGCGATCGTTGAGCCATTAGCTCTAAAAATATGACCCTTGCCGCATTCTAACTCACAGACAACCGTATCAATCGTAGCGTGGATCATTTGAGATGCAATCGTGCGCTTCCAGATTAGATCGTATAATTTATATTGCTCTGCTGATAAATAGTCTTTCACTTGCGTTGGGGTTAGCTGAGCAGATGTAGGCCTGATAGCTTCATGCGCTTCTTGAGCATTCTTTGCCTTTGTCTTATAAACCCGAGCCTCTTTGGGGAGAGCTTTAGCGCCATAGCGCTTCTCTATTGTCTCTCTAATTTCTTCGATCGCCGATTCAGCCAAATGAACCGAATCAGTACGCATATAAGAAATCAAACCTACTGAGCCTTGGCCAATATCAACCCCTTCATATAGTTGCTGAGCAACTCGCATCGTTTTAGAGGCACCAAAACCCAGCTTTCGTGAAGCATCCTGTTGCAGAGTCGATGTTGTGAAAGGTGCTGAAGGATTTCTTTTACGCTGTTTCTTATCAACTTTAAGTACTTTCAAACCAGAAGAAGCATGCTCTAGTAAGACCTTCTCTATTTTTTTTGCTTTCTCTTCATTGTTGACTGTAAATTGCTTTAGTTTTTCACCGTCGAATTCAACCAATCTAGATGCAAAACTCTGCTCATCTTTAAGATGAGCACCTTCGATAGTCCAATACTCTTTAGGATCAAAAGCCTCAATTTCAAGCTCTCTCTCAACGATCAACCTAAGCGCTGGGCTTTGTACTCGACCCGCTGACAACCCGGGTCGAACTTTTTTCCAAAGCAAAGGAGACAGGTTAAAGCCGACTAAATAATCTAAGGCACGGCGGGCTTGCTGAGCATTAACCATATCCATAGCTAGTGCTCTAGGGTGTTTCATAGCCTCAAGGATCGCGGGCTTCGTAAATTCGTTAAATGATATCCTTGAAATGGGCTTATTTTTTAATCCACGCTTCTGAAGTACGATCTCTTGTATATGGTAGGCTATCGCCTCACCTTCTCTATCCGGATCAGTTGCGAGAAGTAATTCATCATTATTTTTAAGAGCATCCGTCATGGCTTTTACATGACGGGCATTTTTGGCAATGACCTCGTAAACCATTTCAAAATTATTTTCTGGATCAACCGCTCCCTCTTTAGGGATAAGATCTCGTATGTGTCCATAGGAAGCCATGACCGTATAGCCGGCTCCCAAATATTTTTTTATGGTTTTTGCCTTTGCTGGTGACTCAACAATAACCAGGCGATTCGTCATGCCAAAAAGGCCCCTTTTTTAAGTTAGTTATCTTTAGTGAGGTATCCCCCCCACTTCTTGGTAGATTAAATCTTCACCACTTGCTGCTATTTCCTCAGCATTTGGATTATTTAGCAACACCAATGCGATGATTCTCTTAAATTGATCTAAGGTCAGAGTTTGTACATCAATTGCCATGGCACTTTCAAGGATTATTTCGGTTGTGGCAAAATCGAGAACGCCTTGCCTCTTTAATTTCATCAAGTAACCTTGACACTTGGTATCTAACTTAGTTTTCTCGTGTACCGTTAATATTCTTTGAACATTGCCTTGTACCACAAAGTCATAACCCTCTCGATACAAGTCAGACAAATCCCCAAGCCAGTTTAAAGCTTTACTCACATCTATTTCGTCAAACCCAGCTTGCTCCAATTCATCTGCAATATCATCATCATCTCCTACGAGCTCTACATGTGCGTTGAGATAGTTATCAAATAAAAACATAAGTACATCTAAGACTGTTTCTTCCATAACTGGTCACCTCGTTAGATCCGGATATAACCACCTGAAACTAATGTTACCCAACCATGAAGCTCTAATTCGCTTAAAAGAGGGGAAATTTTTTCTGATGATAATCCTGTTCGTTTAACAACCCTATCAATAGGGGTACACTCGTAGCCAATATGGCTTAAGATCTTTTTAAGTTGCGAAGACAGAGCCTCCTTTTTAGTCACAGACTTTTTTGCAAAATCTAAATCCGACGACACCGACACTTGGCTCGGTATGATATAACGTATCTCCTCTAAAATATGATTGATACTTTCAATGCATTTAGCACCTTGACGAATTAAATGATGGCATCCCTTAGACAAAGGGTTATGGATCGAGCCTGGCAAGGCGAAAACCTCACGGCCTTGCTCTAAAGCAAAAGAAGCTGAAATAAGCGAACCACTATGAATGGTTGCCTCAACGACAAAAACACCCAAGCTTAAACCACTCACAATTCTATTTCGACGCGGAAAATTTTGAGGCAAAATGGGACTGTTCGTGGCATATTCACTCACAAGAGTCCCATCTTGCTCAACGATATCTGCGCTTAATCGAGTGTGCCTTTTTGGATAAATGTTTGGCAACCCTTGCCCCAAAACTGCAATGGTTTTTCCACCAACAGATAAAGCACCCTGATGGCATTTTCCATCAATCCCAAGGGCTAAACCCGAGGTCACAGTTAACCCCGCCAAGGCAAGTTCCCTTGCAAAATCAAAAGCATGCTCTTGACCAAGTGGTGTTGGATGGCGACTGCCGACCATGGCTATTTGATACGTTTTTAAATTCTGCAGATTTCCAATGATAAATAGAACAGCAGGTGGGTTGGCAATATTCTTAAGCATACAGGGGTACGCTTCATCAAACAAACACACAATATGGTGATTCGGCTGCGCTTCAAATTTTAAATCTATGTCAACCCCCTTCCAATCGAATTGAGGGGAGATTTGCCATTTTTCTAAAAGACGTAGTAAAGATTTTTTGGGCTTATAACCGTCAAACCAATCACTCAGCTGAGCACTCGTTTGAAGCAAATGTTTAAACTTCGCAGGGCCAAATTTAGGTAAGCGATGCAACAATAACCAATATTGTTTCTCTTCAAGATCGATAGATATAACCATCTCAAGGGCTCCTTTTACAACTTGCAGTCTTTATTCGGACGCAAGTCTATGGCCTTCTGACCTCGTCACGCAAATGAATCGTGCGAATTGCATCCATCACTAACGCTAAACTTGTTTTCTCAAAAACCTTAAAGACTATCACTCGCCCCACCTGGGTAGAAGCAAAATCAAGCTGCTCGACACCACCTGGGTGAATAAGTTTTTCAAATTTTTCACGTTTTTTCACTTTTGCAGAAAAATCACTTTTTTCTTGCAGTACCGTTAAGACATCCCCTTCTTCTCGTTGGATATCCTCACCGCCAGAAATAACAATGACTTGATTTCGACCAATTTGGTTGATGCCGCCCAACACCGTCAAGATAAAACCGCGGCCTTCCTTTTCAGGTAATTTAGGAAAATAATAAGGCTCAACTCTATCCTTCTCTATAGGCAACAAATAATCGCCTGGATGGACTTCTTCAACTCCTTTTTGAAGATAGAGCGTAGACATATTGCCTGTCGTTTCCACTTTGGCGGATCCAAGATAAATAGCTTCTTGCCCAAGCTCTTCTCCTGACTTTGGATGAATGAGCACTCTACCGGCTCTAAAAACACTTAAAACTTCACCTTGCGGCGCATCTAAATTGGCCACATAGAAACGATAGCCCTCGCTTACCAATAACCGCTCCTCATCGACGGAAGCAATTTTATGACCGTCTTCTAAGCCACCAACACGAGTCACCTTACTATGACTTAAAAATGGGCCAATGCTGCTTAGCGCAATTGTGGGGATAGCGCGCTCAGGCGATTCAGAGCGGATCCTGGGAGTAAGTTTGACTGTTTTTTGACCGTCTTTATAAATCGTTTTCTGAGTATTATTGTTTCTACGCACACTCAGATTAGGCTCTTCACCATCCATCGTCAGAACAATGAGATCACCTGGATAAATTAAATGAGGGTTCTCAAGATCAGAGGCTTTCCAAACTTGTGGCCAGCGCCATGGATCATTTAGAAACCTTCCGGCAATGTCCCACAAAGTATCGCCCTGTTGTACTTGATAGGTATTCGGGTGATCAGGTGCTAGCCATTGAGAGCTGGCATGGCCTTGAAGGATCCATAACGCCATAAGGCAACCAAAGCCAGATCTAAGTAAAGTTGCCCACATAAAACACCCTATGTCGTCTTGCCTTCTTTTTCTTTATTATAGCTGAGCTTGAACGAAAGATGCGCACATACACGCTGCGCTACAGAACTGACATAAATGCGTGATCATGATATATTAATCTAAACAACCGTTC
Source organism: uncultured Francisellaceae bacterium (assembly GCA_964351745.1). Lineage (GTDB taxonomy): Bacteria > Pseudomonadota > Gammaproteobacteria > Berkiellales > Berkiellaceae > CAYNJF01. The sequence goes on along the minus strand of CAYGPI010000064.1, from coordinate 10,803 downwards.
TTTGTGAGTTAAATTACATATGGCCCTGCTAACCGTTCTAAAATATCCAGATAATCGCTTGCGACTCAAGGCACAAGAGGTTACTGAATTCGATAATGACTTAAGAGAAAAGGTCAAAGACTTATTAGAAACCATGTATCACGACCGAGGTGTTGGATTAGCTGCAACCCAAGTTGATATTCAACTAAGGATCCTTGTGATGGATACTTCTCCAGATCAAGATGAGCCAAAATGCCTGATCAATCCTAGGATTGTCAACCAAGAAGGTCAGATCATCTCTGAGGAAGGCTGTTTGTCTTTCCCTGGCGTATACGCCAAAGTAAAAAGAGCTGAAAAAATCACCTGCCAGTATTTTGATGAGCACGGCAAGCAACATGAAGTAACCACCACAGAGCTAGAATCTAACTGCATACAGCATGAAATAGATCACTTAGATGGCATCGTTTTTGTTGATCATCTTTCAAAGCTAAAGCGTAACCTCTTGCTCAGCAAGCTCAAAAAATTAAACAAGGCACCCGATGAATGAAAATTGTCTTTGCAGGAACTCCTGACTTTGCTGCCATCCAACTACAAGCGCTTATTGAAGCCAATTTTAAGATTGACTTAGTCTTAACGCAGCCTGATCGCTCAAAAGGTAGAGGACAAAAAGTAACCCCATCCCCTGTTAAAATTTATGCCTTAAGCCAATCTATCCCTATTGCCCAACCTCTTACGCTAAAAGATGAGGCTATCCAAGAGCAGCTAAAGGCGATTGCCCCGGATCTTATCATTGTCTCTGCCTACGGTATGATGGTGCCACAAATTTTATTAGATCTACCTACTTTCGGATGCTGGAATGTGCATGCCTCCTTACTGCCAAGATGGCGAGGGGCTGCGCCCATTCATTATGCTATCTGGAAAGGCGACACAACCACCGGCATAAGCTTGATGCAACTTGAAGCAGGTCTTGATTCTGGCCCTGTGCTTTTAACCCAAGCCATCCCCATTGAAGACTCAGATACCACAGGAAGTCTACTCCAAAAACTATCAACCCTTGGCGCGAAAGTCTTACTCGATGGCTTATCACAACACAAACTGTTAAAAGCCGTTGCACAAGACACCGAGCAAGTCACCTTTTCTCCAAAAATTGACAAAGACCAAGCTAAAATAGACTGGACTCAATCCGCGCAAGATATTGAAAGAATGATGCGCGCCTTCGATCCAAACCCTGGGTGCTACGCTATCTATCAAGGCTTTAGAATTAAATTATTTGGTGCCTCCTGGCATGATCAATCTCCCACAATGTTGCCTCCAGGCACCATTCAAAACATCACTAAAGACATGGTCGAAGTGTCTACCCAAAATGGTCTATTGCAACTTAAGGTGATTCAATTGCCTGGTAAAAAGAGACAAACGATTGAAGACATCCTTCATGCCAAACCCGAATTTTTTAAAGTTGGAGACTCGTTTCAATGAAGGCCCGCTCAATCAGTGCAAAAATTTTAAAAGATGTCTTGGCCGATAATCAAATGTGGGAGCCAAGCACGGTTGACTATCATGAACACGCATCAACCATTAAGCATTATTGTTTTAGCGTCCTACGTCATTATTATTTCTTACATCATTTACTTGATGGGCTGCTCAAAAAACCTCTCAAAGAAAAAGATTTCGATATTAAAAGCATCTTGCTGATAGGCCTCCTTGAAATCTGGCAAGACTCCAACAAAAGCCATGCCGTCGTTAACGAATCTGTCAACGCCTGTCTTGAATTAAAAAAAACCTGGGCAAAGGGTATGATCAATGCAACGCTGCGAACTTTTTTAAGAGAAAAAGAGCAAAGACTTGCAACCACCCTTCCTGAAGAAGCTCAACACAACCACCCTAAATGGTTCATTAAAAAATTAAAGCAACAATGGCCAGATCACTGGACACATATCATCAAAGCCAATCAGGAAAGAGCCCCTATGGTTTTGCGTATAAACGCCCAAAAGACAAACATCGAAAAATATATCAAAGCCCTTGCAGACACAACGCTTCATGCCACAAAACTTGATGGCTGTGAACAGGCTATAATACTTGAAGCTCCCGTGGACGTTCAAAAACTCCCCAATTTTGAAGATGGGCATGTCTCTGTGCAAGATTTAAGTGCTCAGTGTGCTGCAAGATTGCTCGACGTTCAAGCCGGCATGCGAGTGCTTGATGCTTGTGCTGCTCCTGGCGGAAAAACAGCACATGTCTTAGAGACAACCCCTGATATTAAAATGCATGCCATAGAGATTAACCCTAAACGTTCGCAACGGCTTCAAGCTTCGCTTAAACGTTTGGGATTATCTGCCACGGTGATTACAGCAGATGCTGCTCTGACTCATGATTGGTGGGATAAAAAGCCGTACGATAGAATTCTAATCGATGCGCCTTGTACAGGCTCTGGCGTGATAAGAAGACATCCTGATATTAAATTAAGACTCTACCAAGAAGCTATTTTACAAGCCCAAGAAGAGCAAGCAGAGCTTTTAGAAGCCCTGTGGCCATTATTAGCACCAGGCGGTATTTTGCTATACGCAACATGTTCGATTTTTAAGGAAGAAAATGTTTTACAAATAGAAACATTTATCCAAGAGACGCCTGATGCCAAAATCATACCATGCGAGCTCAATCTTGGTATCAAGCAAAACATAGGCCAACAAATTTTACCGGCTCACACGACCGATGGCTTTTACTATGCAAAACTGACAAAAATGAGCCAATAATCATTTAAAATAAAAAGCTATAAGTCTAAACATTAACTTAAATTCCCCAGCTAGACGTTTATTTTAAGATACGTTATGCTGTGCTTCGCTTGAATAAAAAATCGTATTTTTCAAAGTTATTTCCGAAAAAAAGTTTTTAGTCATAAAAAGCACAAGCTAAGGATAGATGTATGCAAGATGGCCCAGAAGAAATCGTCGTGAGCCCAAGGTCTCGCCGACGTGTCAAAGCTAGAAGAGTAAGGCAAGTTCCTCTTGAAGCCGATGTTGAAGTTGAAGGTGAATTAGCCCTTCAAATTAGCTCTGATGACGAACCAGGCGAATATCGCATGAATTTGGCCCCTGAAAATCGCGCAGCTCAGAGATATGAGTACGAAGATGCACTTGCCTATGATGAGCTCATTGGAGCTTTAGCCGATGCTAATGGTCAATCCGGCAAAAATATCGCTTACAGTTTTTTTACTCGCTACGGTACTTACCCTTTAAAAACAATTTTAAGAGATCTTCAAACATTCATTTTTCATAAAGAGCAAGGTACTGTTCACACAGTAAGAGCTGCTATTCACTTTCCTATCACCATTGGCTCTGCCGTCCTCGGTGGCTTCGTGCCAACCTTATGGCCGGGTCTTACGCAAGGTTTTAAAGATATTATTCAAAGTGGTTTTGGCTTTCTAGGCGAGGGTTTTGCCAATGTCGTCAGCATCGGTGCTACCGTGCTTGTCACAACCGGCGTTGGTGCCAAAGTCAGTGATATGATACTTAATCTTGCTTTTAATAAACTATTTTCAACACCTCATAGTCGATTATATTTTACGATGAAAGAGAAAAGAGCTATTTTAGAAAGCAGTGGTATCGATGCCATGGCGCCAGACAATATGCAGGAATTAGAAACCTTAATCAGCTACCTTCAAACTGAATATGATAGAACTCGCCTTAAATTAGAAGCTTTTACAGAAAGAGGCGACGAACACCGAGTTCTTAAAAAATCAGATCATTTGCGAACAGGTAATTGGGTTGCGCTGCAAACTTACACCGATGAAGTGGCTGCTAAAAATAGCACATCCCTTGCGGCAAGGCCACAAAGCATTCCTAACCAAATTGAAGGCGGACTTGCTCATGCTGCCAGCGGTATTATCGACAGCTTATTAGGTAGGCGTCGACCAAACGTTTAAAAAACCATGAAATGATGAATGCCAGATCAAGCATTCATCATGACTCAATGCCCTCTTCTAGTTTGATATAATTCTCATCTTCTGGCACATAAGCTAAAACTTCTGCTGTTTTAATATTAAAAAACCAACGATGAATAATCAGTGTTTTATCATCAACTTTTTTCTTAATCCATGGAAAAGTTAAGCAATTTTCATATGAATAATTTAAAGACATCTTGGCACATTCATCAACATCATCTAAGTGCTGTGGCTCTAAGTTGGTTAAAGATACCCAGTGATGAATAAAGTCTGTCTTCTCTTCTGGGTTTTCTTTAAGCAAAGCTCGAAGCCCTGCGCATTGACTGTGACCAAGGATCACTAAATGCTCAATATTAAGTAAAGAAATACCAACCTCTAAAGCCGCACTAGTCCCATGATGATGCTCGTCACATTCAAAGGGTGGTATGATATTGGCCACATTTCTCACAACAAAAAGATCACCTGGATCACACTGAAATAATACCGCCGGATCAACCCTAGAATCACAACAAGCCACGACCATCACTTTTGGATCCTGACCCTGCTCAGACAAGGCTTCCATCACACTGTCATCGTGCTCATGATATTTTTTTCTAAAAAGATTATATCCTTTTAATATTTTATGAAGCTTTTCTTGCATCAAACACCTTTTAAAACAATGTCTTACCTGAATTCTTAATATTGTAACTCATCTTAAGGACTTGCACCAAATGGAACTTTATCGCCACATTAAGAGACATACCTTATAGTTATCATATATTTTAATCAGGGGATATACAATGAACGCAGGGCCATCCAATCTCATCGATTTTCTTCAACAAAGCTGGATAGACGGCGAATACCAAATGCTTTTTAACCGAACAAGTCAAGTTGATCATCAAAGACGAGCCTTCTCACATAGCAAAAAAAGGATGGATGTCTTTAGTGAAGACGAACCCGTTGAAACCCCCCACGCTGATCAGATGCGTCGTCTCGCCAAAAGTGACTATTTGAAAGATAATGGCCCTTTTACCTTGCCTATGACTGCTGAAAAAATCACTGAAATTAAACGGATTTTTGAAGAAGCAGCCAAAGATATTACCGAAGATCCAAAATGGCAAGTTTTATGGGATAAAACTTGGATGGATAAATTTTGCGCAGAAGCAGCTAAAAATCCACAAAACTATTTGACACCATCTGAGCTAGAGCGTTATCAGCAAATTCCAACAGACAGCCCGGTACAACAACAGCAATTTATAGAAACGCTTGCCTATCCTCATCGCAAAGAAGTCATGAGCCGTGTGACCGGCGCATATGCTTTCAAAATGCTGACCGAGCTCCTCATGAAAAGAGAAATTGAAAAGGATATCTGCGGCGTTTTACAAACCGTTGTGAACCACATGGATCACTTCACATCTGAGCAAATGATGGATTACTTAAATGATAACGCTGAAAAGGAACTAATGAGCCAAATTATACAGGTTAAAGAAGGCTTCTTTCATGAGATAAGAACAAAACTTAGTCTCGAAGACACCGCGCAAAGCGATACAGAAATCACAACTTATCTACAAGCTCATATGGCTGAGAAATTAACAGAGCTAAAAGATAGTCCCCATTTTAAAAAACTACCTCAAGATCGCCAGGAGGCTTTGATAGCAGAGCATTTTGGGGTCACTAAAGACGATTCAAGCTTAATCTTTGGACAAGCCATTCAAAACCAAATCAAAGATTTCATCGAAACAAAATTTTTCTGGGAAAGCCATGTCAAAAGCATTAACCTTGATACCATGGAAGATCCACTTCTTAAGGAAGAACTCACCCTATTAAAAAGTCTTGTTTCAAAAAACGAGATAGGGTATGTACAAATTGCTTTTGAAGCCTCAGATCTCACCGATCCCCAAAAAGTCTCCCGTATAGTTGCAGAGGCCGAATTACAACTTGCAGACATTCATTTTAACAAAAATTTAGATCACTGGATCCAAGGAGTTACCCATGGCACCAGAGAAAAAGATAGCTTAGACGATTATTTCGACCAAATCATGAGAACCGATACCGTCCACGGTGCTACGGCTTGCGTTCAACATACAACCCGTCAAAAATTAGAAGCTATTAAGCCAGAGATTGATGAGCTTATTCGCCTAAGCCAAGCTATGGAAGCTCATTTTGATGATCCTCAAGCGACAAAGGGTTACTATGAAAAGTTAAATGAAGTGCAAAAAATGCCTAACTTTGAAGAAGCACTTCTTATGGATAGCGTTAAACAGAAGTGGAAGCATCAGATAGCCACAATAACGGGCCCTCAAATAGATGACTTCAAAGAAAAAGCACAAGCTTTGTTCGATGACAACCCGCCCCCCGTGAGTCAGGATAAAGTTTCAGCGCTATATCGAGCTTTAAAGATTTTAGAAGAAGACTTGTTAAATGCTGAAGGTTTTAAAGATGATATGGCATCACTGCCCAGCTCAGAGCAAGAAGCAGCCAAGCGCTCTTTACTGCACGCTTTACGAAAGCAAGTGATTGAAAGCTCAACCTTTGTTGTCGCCGGTGAGAACTTAGATAACCAAGACGCTATCATGAAAAACCAAATGTATCACTCCTACTTACAAAAAATCAATGATGCCTTAGAGCATGGTAAAAGTGAAGTTTCAGCTTACCAAGACCTCACGACAACCTATCGCAACACGCTTGAAACACAAGTCAATTCTGGCATATCAAGTATTAGAGATAAGATTTCAAGTGGCAAGACTCTAAGCGAAGCGGTTGATTTAATCAATGCTGACTTAGAAAGAATCACAACCAGTGCATGCTATGAGTATTCTTCGCCAGAGGAAAGAGATCCCATGATACAAAGAATGGAAGATTTAAAAAATGATTACTTACAATTAAAAGAGCTCATTGACACAGAAAGGTAGAAAATTGCCAGCCAGTTTGTCCCCACAGAAATTGGGCATTCCGGTGCAAGAGTCGTCGAATTAATCAACCAAAGTATCGATAAAATTAAAGACAGCCCTGTTTTTGAAAAGCTTCCTAATGTTGGCCCTACAGTTTTAAAACGATACTTAGAAAGCGATGAGGCGCTTGACAAAATATTTAAAGAAGTCGCTGAAAAGAGAACCGCTCACTTTGGTAAATACCTCAATGACTTTGCTAAGGGGGAACCCGTTGATCTCAATAATCGCAAAAAAGACGGCCAATCTAGTTTAGACACTCTTATCAATGATAAAAAATTAGGCTTAAAATGGATAAGAAATTACAGAGCTCGAAGAGAAGTTATTTCTAGGCTATCAGAAAGCATTACTCAAGGAGGCGACTTTGAACAACGAAATGCTTTCTCTAAATTTTTCGGCATTCAACTTACCAAACGTCAACAGCAAGCTAAAAAATCTCTACAGGAAGAATTTTTATACGCTGTGAAGGCTGATTTAGCCTCAATGAATAGGGAAGAAGGGTTAATGTTGCTTAATAGAATCAAAGATAAGCCTATCTTAAAAGCTATCCCTCGTGCTTCTTTTGGGGAACTCTTTACTAAAAAAGATGTCTCAGTCAAAAGAGAGCTTCAACAGCTTGCTAAAATAGTAGAAAAACTTCCTGAAGAAAAGCCCTTAAAAGAAGTCTCTCTCTTATCCGCTTACACATCGCCTGAAGAAGATATTGCCTTTGGTCTTCTTAATCGTATGTCGGTTGTCATGGAAAGCCCAGAGTTACTTTCCTCGTCTTCTCCTCAGTTGCAAGAAAGACTTCAGGAAGACCAATTACTAAAAATGCTTTCTAAACCTGAATTTCATCAAGTACTTAGAATGGACTTAGAAGCCATTAAACCACCAAAGGAAAGAATAAAAAAGGTAGAGGAGTTGTTTGCGATGGCACATAAAAATGACCTCTTTGACTACCACAGCCACTTCCATATTAAGCATCAACAGTATGCGCCAGCTCAAAAACAAGCCATTGCTTTACTTCAGGATCTTTACATCCAAGCTATTAAAGAAGAAACTCATTATTTGGCCTGGGAAGCATGTGGCGAAGATCCCACGACAAAAAGTCCAGAGCAATGGCCAGAAGAGCTCAGCATAGAAGAGAAAAATGATATCTATTTTAATCATCTAGCAAAAGCAAAAAAAGAGCCTATTATGCATGCTAATATTAGGCCTGATGGTGCCAAAGCCCTTCAACAAGAGATCTCTATCATGGTTGATCAGCTGAATGATATTCCTGACACTGGCGCAAGCAAAGATATCAAAGAGTTTTTGGCTCAAGAAGCAGTGCGTCGGAAAATGGCTAAACAAGAGCAAGCACCTGAACCAGAGCAAGACAGACCTAAAAAAGCTCGCATAAGGTAAGATCTTTTTTCCATGGATGGAGACTTTGTTCCTAAACGATATCATTTAGCAGCACATCAAAATTAAAGAGCAAGCGCTATCTATGGTTAGATGAAAGCATGAGTGGCATACTGAAGACTATGAGCACTAACAAGAAGCCTGTCACAAACAGGTTGTTAGTTAACAAATAAAATACTTCTTCTTTACGGAATAGCATGAAGATAATCATTTTAGGTGCAGGCCAAGTTGGCAAAGCCCTTGCCGAGCACCTAGCCACTGAAGATAACGACATTACAATTGTTGATATTGATAGCCAAAAATTAGCAGACATCCAAGAGAGAATTGATATTAGGACCGTTCATGGCTCGGCATCCTATCCATCTACCCTCATGAATGCAGGGGCAGAGGATGCCGACATGGTGATTGCGGTAACGAACTCTGACGAGACGAATATGATTGCTTGTCAGGTTTGTTACAGCTTATTTAGAACACCGACCAAAATTGCTCGAGTTAGGACGAATGAATACGTCATGTACGAAGAGCTCTTTAATAACGACGCACTCCCAATTGATATGCTCATATCCCCTGAGCATTTAGTGATGCAGTACATCAAAAGACTCATCTTAAATCCAGATGCTTTGCAGGTGGTTAATTTTGCTAATGGACGAGTCCAGCTTGTTGCTGTAAGAGCTTTTTATGGTGGCCCCTTAGTTGGCCACTTTCTCAGTGACTTAAAAAAGCACATGCCTAATATTGATACCAAAATAGTGGCCATTTACAGACGAGGTCGATCCATATTACCTGAGGATGGCACCATTATTGAGCCCGATGATGAAGTTTTTTTCTTAGCAACGCCGAACAATATTCATGCGGTCATGAGCGAGCTACGTGAGCTTGACGAACCTTATAAGAAGGTCATTATTGCTGGTGGTGGCAATATTGGTTTCAAACTAGCTCAAGCTTTAGAGGACGAGTTACAAGTTAAAATTATTGAGCACTCTCTTGAGCGGGTAGAATTTTTAGCTAATAACTTAGACAGGACAGTTGTGCTCCATGGTGATGCTGCTGATAAAGAGCTCTTGTTAGATGAGAACATTCAAAATACGGATGTTTATTGCGCCATCACAAATCATGATGAAGCCAATATCATGTCAGCCATTTTAGCGAAAAGACTTGGCGCGAGAAAAGTCATGACTCTTATTAACCGCGCTGCCTATGTTGACGTCGTTGAGGGCGGTGAAATTGATATCGCCATCTCTCCGAGACAAGCAACCATAGGAAGCTTATTAACTCATGTGCGAAAAGGTGATGTTGTCAATGTGCACTCTCTGCGAAGAGGTGCCGCCGAAGCTATTGAGGCCATCGCGCATGGCGATGAGCGCTCAAGCGCCGTTGTTGGGCGTCGAATTAAAGACATTCAACTTCCCTTTGGCACAACCATTGGTGCTATTGTCAGAGATGAGGAAGTTATCATTGCTCACGATGAGTGTATGATTCAAACTGGCGATCATGTCATCTTATTTTTAGTTGACAAGCATAAAATTCACCACGTTGAAAAATTATTTCAAGTCGGCATTACTTTTATTTAAGGTTTATATGCATTTAGGAAGCATTTTTAGGATTCTTGGGTTGCTACTCATGTTATTTAGCCTTACCTTACTGCCACCTATTCTTGTCGAAGAATGGTATAGAGACGGCTCTTTAAGTGCTTTTGTTTGGTCAACTTTAGTGATTGTTTGCTTTGGGTGGTGTATTTGGTTCCCGTTTAGAAAGGAAAAAAAGGATCTGCGATCAAGAGACGGCTTTTTAGTCGTGGTCTTATTTTGGTCTGCCCTTTGCTTAGTGGGCGCCTTGCCATTCTACCTGGCTCCGACCCCTAATATATCTTTTACAGATGCCTTTTTTGAGTCCGTATCTGGCATTACAACGACAGGCTCGACGGTTTTATCTGGCCTTGATAACCTTCCTCACTCCATCCTTTATTATCGTCAACAATTACAGTTTTTAGGTGGCATGGGCATTATTATCTTAGCGGTTGCCATCTTACCTATGTTAGGGGTTGGCGGCATGCAGCTATTTAGAGCTGAAATGACAGGACCCGTTAAAGATAATAAGCTTACCCCCCGCATCGCTCAAACAGCTAAGGCTATTTGGCTGATTTATGTATCCATGACTGTCATCTGTGGCTTTGCCTTCTGGCTAGCGGGCATGGAGCCCTTCGATGCGGTGGCTTATAGCTTTTCAACTGTTTCCACAGGTGGATACGCCACTCATGATGCCAGCATGGGGTTTTATGAAGATCCTATCTTAAAAATGATAGCCATTATTTTTATGTTTTTATCTGCTATCAGTTTTAGCCTGCATTTTGCAGCGATGCACTCGAAAAAAATAGGAGCCTATAATAGGGATCCCGAATTAAAAATGTTCATAAAAATTATGCTGCTCTCGATACTGGCCATATGGGGTGGGTTTGTTCTCTTTGGACAGCCTCAAAGCGATAATTTACTTTTAGACTCACTCTTTCAGGTCGTCTCCTTATGCACGACAACGGGGCTAGTCACCACAGAATTTTCGACATGGCCAAGCTTTATC
>CAYGPI010000063.1:0-16130 GCA_964351745.1 uncultured Francisellaceae bacterium | reverse complement strand
CAGGCGTTTAATTTGGGAAAGCCTTAAAGAGTTATCTTTAAGGCTTTTTTTTTGCCTAAAATAAAATGATCATGAAAAATGAAGACAATCCGTCTCCTTAAAATCTGTTTGGCTGCATCAGTTGCGATTTATATCTCAATGGTGGCTCTGTCTAATATTTTTGAATACTCTATTAATTTTAATTATCTTTCTCAAATCATGCGTATGGAGCATGTCTTTGAAAAAGTGAACATTGAAAGAGCTGTTTTTAGTCCGATCCTTCATCATGCAGCTTTTATAACCATCATTATTTGGGAAGTTATTTCTGCAGTTATTCTATGGATAGGGGTTATTCAGTCTTTAAAAAGCATCCATGATCCTATTTTGTTTTCTAAATCTAAAGAAATGATTACGATTGGCTTGTTGTTACTGTTGATTTTATTTTCGCTGGTGTTTGTGGCGATAGGCGGCCAATATTTTGCAAGCTGGCAATCACAAACTTTTAATTCAGTTCGTGCAGTGACGCCCTATCTTAGTTTTGTTGGACTTGTAACCATTCTTTGGGTTTTGCCTGAAAAGGCTCAGTAGTACAAATTCAATAGGTTGTTCATTTTAAAAAATATGGTGGTCGTATCATGAGCATACATTTAACAGTTTTTGGTGATCCCATCGAGCATAGTCTTTCTCCCATATTGCATTATGCCTTTGCTCAGCAGTTTGGTATTGATTTGCTGTATACGAAAACGCATGCAAGCAAAGAAGTTTTTAGCCAAATGTTAACGGAATTTTATAGTTATGGTGGCATAGGCGCGAATGTTACGGTGCCATTAAAAGAGCATGCATTTGAGCTTTGTACAAAAGTGACAGATGCAGCGAATCTGGCCAAATCTGTGAACACCTTGAAATGGCAAGACGAGCAATTATTGGGCACAAACACTGATGGGGCTGGATTTGTTCAAGATCTCACGGTGAATCATCATCAACCATTAGAGCACCAAACCATCCTTTTGTTAGGTGCTGGTGGCGGTGCTAGAGGTCTCTTAGGTCCTTTGCTAGATCAAAACCCCAACATGGTTTATCTTGCCAATCGTACCTTTGAAAGGGCTATTAATCTTTGTGATGAGTTTGATAGAGATAATCTTGTGCCTATGGATTTTGAGCGTCTGGATGTTCTCGACCAAAAAATAGATGTGATTATCAATGCTACATCATCAAGCTTGAATCAGGATCTGTTACCTATCCCAGATTTTATGTTCGTTGACAGTTTTGTTTACGATTTAATGTATTCTGAAACTGGCCAAACACCTTTGACGCAGCACGCGAAACTACGGGGAGCTCGTCATGCCGTGGATGGTTTAGGGATGCTTGTTGAGCAAGGTGCTTTAGGCTTTGAGTTTTGGTTTGATAAAAAGCCGGAGACACAATCTGTCATCCGGGCCCTATCCCAACAAGTGACTTAAATTGATTGGCGATTCAATCTAGAGATCTTTATATTTATTTTTTAGATCGACATAATTTTGAGCGCTGTACTTTAGGAATTCAAGCTCTTCTTTAGTTAGAGGCCGTTTTTGGATGGCGGGTCTACCAACATATAAGTAACCAGACTCTAATGTTTTACCTGGAGGCACTAAGCTTCCTGCTCCTAACATAACTTGCTCTTCTAAGGTTGCACCATCAAGAATGAGGCTTTGCATACCAATCAAACAGCTGTTTTTTATGGTGCAGCCGTGCAAAACGCATTGGTGGCCAATCGTGACTTCATCGCCAATGATGAGAGCAAAGCCACCAGGAGAGTAGGATCCATCATGTGTGATGTGACCGATGGTGCCATCTTGGATACTGGTTCGTTTGCCAACTCGAATGTGATGCATGTCGCCGCGAAGCACAGTTGATGGCCATACAGAAGAGTCCTCATCAATCGTGACATCGCCAATCACGGTTGCCTGCTCGTCAATGTACGCACTGGCTGCTATGGTCGGTATCAATTTTTGGTATGGTCTAATCATCATATCCTCACTTTAATAGAACGAGCTCTTCGCTGCTGGTTGGGTGGATAGCAATGGTATTATCAAAATCTTGTTTAGTGGCACCCATTTGGATGGCCACGGCAAAGCCTTGAAGCATCTCATCAGCATTGAGGCCAGCGATATGACACCCTATTATTTTTTCATCCTTGCCTTGTGTGATGAGTTTCACACTAAACTTGGTAGGTTTCTCCATAAAGGCTTCAAACATTGGGTTAAAGCTTGAGTGGTAAATGTGAATATTATTTTCTCCATATTGCTCTTTAGCTTGTGACTCTGTTAAGCCAATGGTGCCAATAGGAGGATGGCTAAATAAGATGGTTGGTACAAGATGATCTTCTAGAGGAAGGGGTTTTTCTCCAAATAAGCGGGCACTAAGGCGTCGTCCTGCTCGAATGGCAACGGGAGTCAGTGCTTTATGATGCGTGATATCCCCTACAGCATAAATCCCTTTAGCGTGTGTGTTGTGATCTTTGTCTGTTTCGATAAAGCCTTTGTCATCAATTTGAACTCCTAACTCAGCTAAACCCAAATTTTGAGTGTTAGGTTTTCGTCCAACCGCCCAGATAATGCAATCAAGATCTTGCAGTTGCTGCTCATCATCACTGATAAGTCGTTTTTGCCCATTGGGTTGGTTTTCTACCATCATTGAAGTAAAATTTTTGTGGATTAGGACACCTTGCGTCTCGAGGAAAGATTCAGCTTGCTCTGAAACAAAGCTATCAAATTCTCTTAGCATGTGGTTGTGTCGAATACATAAATGAACTTTTGAGCCGAGGCCTTGCAAAATACCGGCAAGCTCTACAGCGATATAACCTGCCCCAACAACGGCAACATTAATCGGTGGTTTTGTTAGCTCAAAAAAGCCATCGGATGTTATGCCGTGTTGCGCGCCAGGTAAACGTGGGATGGTTGGCTCTCCACCAGTTGCAATCAGTATGTTCTCACTTGTATAGACTGTTTCATTGACAGTGACTTCATTATTTTTGGTTAACACGGCATGACCGGCAGCAAATGTTATGTTGTTGTCAGAAAAAGTTTTTTGGTAGGAAAGGTGAATGCGATTAATGTAGTTGTCACGTTTTTTTATGAGCAAATCCCAATTGAGTTGAGGATGCTTTGGCTCAAAACCAAAATGCGGCGCTTTTTCAAACATCTCATTTAAATGACTGGCAAACCACATAATCTTTTTAGGGACACACCCAACATTGACGCAAGTGCCGCCAAGGACGCTTTTATCAACTAATAAGACTTTAGCATTTAACTTACTGGCTCTGACTGCGGCAGCAATGCCACCACTGCCAGCGCCTATAACGATGAGATCAAAAGAATTGTTCATGTTTTCCACCACTTGACTGCCTAGACAATAGGCCTTACTTTAACTTAGATGCCAGATCCACTACAATATGTCAGTTGTCAAATTTATGGAGTTTATAGTGCCTAATCCTTTGTTAGAAGATCACGTTCTACCCCCTTTTTCTCTTATTAAGCCTGAGCAAGTTGAGCCTGCGATGGAGGCATTGATTAAAGAAAATCTTGATGCCATAGAGCTTGTGCTAGATAGTGGCGCACAGACGTGGGAAAGCTTAATTGAGCCGCTTGATTTACTTGATGATAAGCTTAACAAGGCTTGGTCGCCGGTTTCTCATATGAATTCAGTTGTGAATACGCCACAGCTTAGAGATGCGTATAATCATTGTTTGCCGATGCTTTCAGAATACGGCTCGAAAATTGGTCAAAATAAACGCCTCTATGAAGCTTATTTAAATTTATCCAAAAGTGATGCTTTTCAAAACTTTAATAAAGCACAAAAGAAAGTGATAGAAAACGCTCTGCGAGATTTTAAACTAGCTGGTGTTGCTTTAAACGATAAAGATAGAGAATCTTTTACTCAGTTAAAGCAAGAGCTATCAAAGAAGCAAAGTCAATTTAGCGATCATGTGATGGATGCCACTGATCACTGGTTTATCCTGATTGAGGATGAGACAAGACTTGAGGGGCTTCCTGAAAGTACCATCAAAGCGGCCAAAGAAAAAGCAGAGAGTGAAAAGCAAAAAGGGTTTAGGTTTGGTTTGGATTATCCTAGTTACCAAGCTGTGATGACTTATGCGCAAGACGAAAAACTACGTCAAGCGATGCATGAAGCTTTTGCGACCCGCGCCTCAGATCAAGGGCCAGATGCTGGTCAATTTGATAATTCATCTTTGTTAGATGAGATCGTTAAGCTTCGTAACAAGGTAAGCAAGTTACTAGGTTTTGAGCATTATGCCGAGTATTCTTTAGCAACGAAAATGGCACAAAACCCTGAAGAGGTTTTAAGTTTCCTCGAAGGGCTTGCAAAAAAGGCAAAAAAATATGCTGAGCAAGATTATCAAGCATTGAAGGATTACGCGAAAGAATCCTATGGTTTAAAAACTTTAGAAGCCTGGGACATTGCCTTGTACAGTGAGAAATTACGCAAAGAAAAATTTGATGTCTCTCAAGAGGAGCTACGTCCTTATTTCCCTCACACAAAAGTCATGCAAGGTATGTTTCAAGTTATCGCCAAACTTTATGGCATGAAAGTTACTTCGCGAAAAGATGTAGACACATGGCATAAAAATGTAGAGTTTTATGAAGTGCATGATGCGCAAGGTCAATTGAGAGGACAGTTCTATTTTGATCTATTTGCGAGACCGCAAAAAAGAGGCGGCGCTTGGATGGACGAATGTCGAGTCCGCAGCAAAACAGAGCATAGTACACAACATCCCGTTGCTTACTTAACGTGCAATTTCACACCCCCAGTTGGGGATAAGCCTTCTCTTTTAACTCATGATGAGGTTGTGACCTTATTTCATGAATTTGGGCATGGTCTTCATCATGTGTTGACTCAAATTGATTATCCACCTATTTCTGGCATCAATGGTGTGCCTTGGGATGCCGTCGAACTACCAAGTCAATTTATGGAAAATTGGTGCTGGGAAGAAGAAGCTTTGGCTTTAATTTCAGGTCATCATGAAACTGGAGAGCCTTTGCCTCAGGCGTTGCTTTCGAAAATGAAAAAAGCAAAAAATTTCCAAGCAGGTCTCTTTATTATTCGTCAGCTTGAGTTTGGATTGTTTGATTTTAAACTTCATATGAGTGACCCGGAAGACATACCATTAGAAAAGATTTTAACAGATGTTCGCACAGCGTTTAGTGTGATCCCTGTGCCTCAATATAATCGTTTTCAGCATAGTTTTAGTCATGTCTTCGCTGGCGGCTATGCTGCAGGATATTATAGTTACTTGTGGGCTGAGCTTTTATCTTGCGATGCTTTTTCAAGATTTGAAGAAGAGGGCATTTTTAATCCTACGACCGGACAATCTTTTTTAAATGAAGTTTTAGAGAAAGGGGGGAGTGATGATCCCAGTGCTTTGTTTGCAGCTTTTAGAGGTCGAAAGCCAACCATCGATGCTTTATTGAAAAGCCATGGTTTATCTCAAGCGGCCTAACTTCTGAGATTGAGATAAGTTAACTTAAGAGGTTAGCTTATCTCATCAAATGGACAGCATGTGCGTATTTACACCTAATTTTCAAAATTTTTCATATTGTTTATACTTAATAGAAGTAGGGTTCATACTTGCTTTTAAAAAATACCGTTTCGCAGCACAGTGCTTTTGTAGCTTCACTATATTTTTCGCCAGCCTGTGATAAGATAAAAGATAAAAGATAAAAGATGAGACTGTTGATTGCAGTTACCCTATTTGTATTTTTTGGCATATGACAGGATTTCATGTGTCAATTTTGGGAAAAATAGCTGTTTTTTGAGCATATTTGTTTAAATAGCGGTTATTAAAGATAAACTATCGAGAGGTACTTTATGAAAAGAGTAAAACGTGACTTAGGAAAAAGAGCTTATAAGCAAGGTTACAACAGCGGTTTAAAGGGGCATACAGCAGGACTCTGTCCGTACTCAAGTACTGATGAAAAAGGCCAGTGGCTGGGTGGATGGCGAGTGGGTCATTCAGATAGAGTGGCAGGATTTAGACAAAATTTTAACGAATAATTAAAAGAAGAGAGATATAAAAAAACCCAGCAATGCTGGGTTTTTTATATCTGACAGTAAGCCAAAACCTTAAGCTTTCAATTTTCCCTTAGCGCCAGCACCGCTTGATGCCGACATGGTTGATGAGCCGGCCATGTTAAATTCGCCTAATTGCTGTGTGACGAGATCTCTGAGAGAATCAGGGACTCGAGTTTCATAAACGATAGCTTTAGGCAAAGGAGCAAAGAGAGCCTCAGGAGTTGTTTGTTTCGGTAGCACTTGGATTGCAAAACCTGCGTTAGAGGTAAGCTCTGAGGAAAGCTCAAGTTGGCCGCCAAAATACAGCTTAGCAGGCTTGGTTTGACCCATCACACATTGATAAGCCTTTTCATAGTCTGGGTTTCTTAAAGCTTCAGGATTTGATTCAGGGAAGCCTCTTTTTTGGAACCACATGGCGATTTTATGCATGTCCTCTATATCAAACTGAATCGATCGATGAGGATTAAGATTAAAAATAATGATATCTATGTCGCCGTCATACCCAGTACCATTGACTCTAACAGATATCAGTAAATCATCGCTCACAGCTTTGAACAACTCAGACCAAAAAGCTTGATGAGAACGCGGCAACCGCTCAATGATGGCATTCA
Source organism: uncultured Francisellaceae bacterium (assembly GCA_964351745.1). GTDB lineage: Bacteria > Pseudomonadota > Gammaproteobacteria > Berkiellales > Berkiellaceae > CAYNJF01. The sequence goes on along the minus strand of CAYGPI010000063.1, from coordinate 9,471 downwards.
TTTCAGCGAAAAAATCAGTTGAAGTAAAAGCATCTAAAGAAGAGGGCGCATGCCAGCGGTTACTTGCGTTCATGGGAGCCTCCATGGGCTCAAATAATGCTTCATCAAGAGTAGAGCTTAGAGTCTTCATTCTAGCGCGAACCATTTTTTTAAACGTTTCTAAGGTATTAGAAACGCCCGCATTAATTTCGTTGAAATATTGCTCAATGAGACTACTTCTCATGGCCTTTTGGTTAAAGGCTGAGGCTTGTAAATACATGTCCTTATAGCTTCTTCTAAGGAGCGTTGCTTGCGCCATGGCCTCAAGAACTTCTTGGGCGATAGGGTTATAATCGCTTCTAAAAATGCGCAAAAGTTTTTGGGCGCGGATATCTTCAGAATTGTCGCGAAGGAAAACACTTGAGGGCGAAAGCTTGCCAACTTCATCGCCTGAAAGCAAGTAGTAACCCCCACTGCCAGATAATGCACTTGTTAGCAGTTTGTCTCGATAGGCTTTGCCAAAACGAAGCACTGTCTCATTGAATGTGTCAGGGTTCTTTAGCTCAAAAATGATTTCTTGGATATAATAATGAATAAAAAATGATTTAATAAGCTCCGCGGTTCCATCAGCCAAAGATTGGCCGCGAGCCATCGCTTTTTCTTCTTTGCTTTTAATCTCTGCAAGATAGGCTTGATAAAGCTCAGGATTGCTTTCTAGTCTCTCAAAAGCTAGTTTTCTGCATACGGTCATCGCGCAGGAGTCATGATCATGATTGCCAGTGAAATTAATCACGCCATTTTGGGCTGTTTGATGTTTATAATAATCTTCATTGTTATATTCAGGGGAAAGCCCACCATGCCATTCTCGCTCTTGGTAATAGACGCTCCCAGTGTTGTGAGTGGCGCCAGCATCTTGGGTTAAGGCGACATAGTCTTTAGGAGAAAGATCTGAAAATAACGTTTCTTCAAGAATAATGGGCTCTACAGTCGCGTCTTGCGCTTCAACCAAAGCACGGATCATTTGATAGACAGGTCTGCGCACTTGATGGGGGACTTTGCGAACGCAATCCACTCTAACGCCACTAAAGCCATAATCTTCGATATATCGAGTGACAAAGGGGCGCCAAAAGGTATCAATGATATCGGGGATTTGTCTTAAGATTCGCGCAGCCTCTGATTCTGAGATAGGCGCTGAGTGTCTTGAGCCCAAGAGTTTGCTATATGAAAAGGCCATGGTGTCAGGAAAAGTTCGATCATCAGGATTGAAAAATTCAGGGTGCATTTCAACATAGGGTGAATCAATCGCAACATGATTAAAAACGAGATCAAACATAGGGGTTAGGCCTAAGCTTTTTGCAGTCTTTGTAAAATTTTGTAAGGCCACTCTATCTAAAGCAAAGAGACACTGATGATGATTGGCCAGATAGGCATGATATGTCGCTTCTTCTTCAACAAGAGATCTCTCAAGGGCTCCTTTCTTTTTAGAGATACTTGATATGGTTATCTCAGTATTGGTTACATCTGCACCATCTAAGTGAAGTTTATCTAAAGCTTTTTTGAGTCGATTAAGCTCAGTTTCACGTTTTCGTATTTGATCTTTTAGAGCAAGAATAACAGCTCTGGATTCTTTGATAAGCGCATTGTCTACCGGATCTATAGGAACTAGCTCTAAAAGCTGCTCTCTTTGACTTGCCAATAAAAGCATATCACCGTCTTCATCGCGCTTAACCACACTAAACCTTGGATCAATAAGGTCGCAATCAGCCATGGCATAAAGACTGCCTTTCACTTTTTGAGAGTGGCTCGTGATAGGATCTCCGCTAACCATAGGTGATTGCCCAGTAAGCTGTATCGGGTTTAGCCAAACCGCATTAAATCCCATTTCTTGAAGCTTTGGTAGATAAGCTGTCATGGCTTGTATATTTTCAAAATGAGTAGGAAACATGTTATAGCAACGGAGCAAGCCGTTATTGTTGTTTGAAGGAGATTTTGTCATGTTTTACCTAGTTTGTGAGCTTTACAGTCTATATTTGTACCACATTTGCATATGCTCAAGTAAACTTTAATGACGAGAGGGTTGTTTGACTTGATAATCGGCGATTATCAGAACAAGGCTCGTCGAACCGATGAGCTAGCGACTTGTGGTTTCAGCTCTTTGACAAAAGCATTTAAGGCATCAACGAATGGGCTTGCGACTAGATCACTCTCAAGCATTAGCCTAACCTGTTTTCTAAAGAAAGCTGAAATCACGTGACGTTTGGTTGGAGAATCTGGTTGTCTTGTAGATAATTTCGGGTTAAAGATGTTCGAGTAAAAAACGTGGTTAATATCTGTTTGACCTAAGCACAACTCATTAAAGGTTAAAAAATAATTCCTAAATAATTTATTTTGTTCAAAGCATTTATCTGAGACTTCAGCTTTAGGATAAAACGTTTCAAACACCTGCTTAAAGATCGCAGCATCTAAAGTCGTTGACAAAAGCACTAAGGAGCGTCTTAAGGCTTGGGTTTCTAAAGGTGCACTTGCAATAAATCGCTCAATATAATCAGTCGCAACCTCTTCAAAATAGGATTCCAAAATGGATTTTTGAGTATTTGTGATTGGACTTGTCGATATCTTTAACCCTTCAAATTGGGTCAAAAGGGCAGTGTCAATACCTTTAGAACTATCTTGCTCAACACCTTTTTGCATAAACTACCACAGGACCACTTCTTTAGAATAGTCACACTGTATTGAAAATTTAAGAGAAGGTCAAAGGTTTTGGATGTTTTTTCAATGAAATCCGACGTATTCATAAGATTACCCGTTTAAAAGAGATAAAAAAGCGTCTATTTCGAGAAGCTACACGTAGCAGATTTGCTTATTTAAAGTGTAAAGGTATCGGTTGTGCCATCTTTGGTGCTCTTTGTTTCTTGGTGGCGTGCCCGTAAACGACCTCATAAGTTAAGTGAAAGCGATCATCATTCCTTTTTGAAGCTTCGAAGGCCTGCTCTAGTTGCTTAATCTTTAAAGGTGACGTTAATCCTCGTCTTCTGTTGGGGCTTAAATTGCGTGCGCCGGTGTATTTTAAGTCATGTAGCAGTTTTTGTAGGTTTGAGTAAGTTAAAGTCAAATGCTCTTGATCAACCACTGGTTGGTTTAAACCATTTTTTAGCATCAAATCACCAAATAGGTGCATATCCATGAACGAGTGAACATGTGTTTGGGTATCGACTTGAGCCCAAAGTTCTTTGAGTTCATAGAGGGTATCTGGCCCAAAAGTAGAAAAAAACAGATTACCAAGAGGTGCCAAAAGCCTTTGCGCTTCTTTAAAGGTTTGGTTGAGATTAGTGCTCCACTGAAAAGCACAGTTAGAAAAAATAAGATCAAAAGATTCTTGTTTAAAGGGCAAGTCTTCCATATCACCTTGGATGAGAGGTGTTTTTTGAATAAGAGATTGCCAAAAGCCCTTTTTGGCTTTTTGAACCATACCCCATGACATATCAAGGCCATATATCTTAGCTTTAGGATAAGCTTGATGCAGAGCATTGAACATGGAGCCAGGCCCAGAGCCTAAGTCTAAAATGCATAGAGGCGATTTTTTGACAGATAAGGCTCTATCTAACAAGCGTTGCCCAATTTCTTTTTGAATGATGGCGTGCTGATCATAGCTACTGGCAAATTTGCTAAACGAATTGGCCACTTCTTTTTTTGATAGTGTTGTTAGGTTATTCATGAAGAGTTTGTGCCTTGAGCCCCATTTGTTTCATAAAATGATGATCGGTTTCAACAGAAGGATTTGAGGTGGTTAACAGCTTAGGACCTAAATGAATCGAGTTAGCTCCAGCCATAAAACATAAGGTTTGCCCACTTTTTGTCAAGCTCTGTCGTCCGGCTGACAGTCTAACATAACTTTGTGGCAACATGATCCGAGCCAGGGCAATGATTCGAATAAAGTCAGCTTCCTTGAGGGGCTTGGCATGCTCTAAAGGGGTGCCAGGGATAGGGGCTAGTTGATTGATGGGGACACTTTCGGGTGATGGGTTTAGGTTGGCAAGCGTGACGAGCATATCAATCCTATCAATGAGCTTTTCTCCAAGCCCCACAATGCCTCCACAGCAGACCTTCATGCCACTAGCTCTAACGTGCTCAATCGTGTCGAGTCTATCTTGATAGGTGCGTGTGGTGATGATTTCAGGATAATAATTTTCTGAAGTATCTAAATTATGATTGTAATAATCAAGTCCTGCAGCTTTAAGCGCTTGCGCTTGCTTTTGATCGAGCATGCCTAAAGTAGCACAACTCTCAAGTCCTAAGTCTTTGACGGCTTTTATCATGTCACACAATTTTTCAAGCTGAGGTGCTTTTGGAGAGCGCCAGGCTGCTGCCATACAAAAACGAGTAGCGCCATTTTTTTTGGCTTCTTTAGCTTTTTCAATAGTTTTTTCAAGAGAGACTAAAGATTCTTTTTTAAGAGAAGTGTTGTGATGGCGTGATTGAGAGCAATAGGAGCAATCTTCTGGACAAGCACCAGTTTTCACGTTGTAAAGAGAAGAGATTTGTATTTCATTATTGGGAAAATTTTTTTTTGAAATAACACGCGCTTTATCGAGTAGATCGAGTATGGGCGTGTGATAAATGGCTAGGGCTTCTTCTTGTTTCCAGTTGTGTCTACTTTCGATTAATGTCATAACCACTCCTCATTTAGATGAGGCTATCATTGTCCAGGGCGCTGTTTGGATCAAGGTGTAGTCCAGAGTTACTTTACCAGTGTTCAAAAGTTGAACAGATGGAGTTAAAATGGATATATGCAAATTCATGGCCAAAGCTTATAAAAAAGTGAAAGGTGGTTTTTGTCTTTGCTGCAAAACCTGGGATCAAGAAACCCAGTGGTTGTGTATGACTTGCGCCGAGCAGTTTCCATGGATAGAAGCAGCTTGCCAGCGTTGTGCTTATCCTTTGGTGTCAAATCAGTTAAGTTGCGGTCATTGTTTAGAGTCTTGGCCTCATCAAGGGCTTCAATCGCAAGCTATTTTTAAATATACGCGCCCTATGGATACGTTGATAGGTCAATTTAAATACCATCGTAAAATAGGATGGGGTCCCTGTTTTGGCGATTTAATGGCCAAAAATAGTGATATTGATGAGATGGAGGCCATTACTTGCCCACCAACTCATATAAAATCTCTTCGAAAACGAGGTTATAACCCGGCACTAGAGCTAGCTAAGCGCGTGGCTCTATGGTCTGGCAAGCCTTTAATTCATCCTTTTGATGTCATTTGCGATTTGCCGCCGCAAATGGCTCAGAGTCGCCAACAGCGACAAAAACTTGCAGGTAAACGCTTTGGCTTAATGAGATCAGTGAATTATCAGAAAGTCCTGTTGGTGGATGATATCTTAACAACTGGGGCAACTTTGTTAGCTTTGGTAAAATTATTACAGGACCATGGTGTGAAAAAAATAAAGATCTTAGTCTTAGCAAGAGCCATATCACACAAGGATTGACTATCCTTGAATAAGAGATCTTTGATTGTGATGATGAGTTTATGGCAACACCCTCTGCGTATATGACCAGCATGCCTATGGCGCAAAGTCAATTTGGTCATCATGATCCTTCCTTTGGAACATTGCCTACTTATCAAGATTATCATTCGATGATAGCTAAGATAGGTGGCATTGAGCATCTCATTCAAATTGATGTTCATGAAGCCATTATAGCGTTACACGCTCAAAAAGACGCTTTATTAAAGATCAAAGTGCCAACCTTAGGTTTTACTGATCCAGCTTTTGACTATGATTTACGCCCTTGGTTTGCAACCCCTTTTAGTATCAATGGTTTTGGGGCTAACAAAGAAGATATTCAAGCTTCACGTCCGATTAAAATGATTGGTGAAGATTTTATGGGCAATCAATACCCTTTGCTTTTTAACAAAGAAGGATTGATTGATTATGAGCAAATTGCAGCGCAAACGCCAGGGGAGCTATACACCACTTTAAAAGCAATCTATTACGTCTATTCTGCAGAGCAAGTTTTAAGAGGTGAGGGTTTCACAAAGCTTCCTATGTCACCTTATCATCAAGGCTCATTATTGATGTTACCTCCAGAGACGATAAAAAAACCTTTTGGGATAGAGATTGATGTTTTGGTGGCTGGTGAGAGTGTGCACCAGCAGTTGTTTGAGGCGACCTTTGAGTCGGACGAGCTATATCATATCAACCAATTCAGCCTTAACACTCAAGCGTATGACAATAGCATTCAGTTTGACATCTTTGTGGAAACATCTGCCTTTAAAACACTTTTGCCAAACCAATTAGCGATGACCTTAGAATTTCCTCAATTAATTTTACAAGATGGGATTGCAGGATTTAATCAATCAGATTTGTCCTTTGAGCCATTAAGTTTAACGCAATATTTTGGTTTAAGTCACGATATGCTAAGCAAAGTGATTGATGTTTTGATTCCAGAGTCAAATTTGTCTCACTCTTTTCAAAGCAACACTCATGATTCCTTTAATCATTTTAGTGATCCAAATGTTTTAAAAGCTTTCTATCAAGAGATCAAACAAGGGATAGCAGATAGCTCTGTGCCTGTCATGGCATTGAGTGATTATTTTGCATCAGCTCAAGATATTAAAGATCAGATCACGGCTTTAAATTCTGAGCCTATGAGTAAAGCAGATCACGATGTGTTTACCAACCTAATGAAGTCTATGTTTCAGGAGGAAGATTTAGCTTATCATTTAGCCGATAGCCTTGATCAAATGCTGACGTTAGATCAGTATTATCCGCAATCACATTTTAGCTTTATAACAAAAGATTCGGTTGATCCAAGTATGCTTGAAGTGCAATTAAACTTGAAACCACTAGATAGTTTATTGCCAACGCAAAGTTATCAAGTAACATCCGAAGGCATGATGCCTTTGTCTGACGATCAAAACTCTTTAGATCTTGGTGCTCTTGTTCACGATGATCCTTTTTTCGGGGATATATCCTTAGAGCATGCTGAGCTTGTTGGTCATCGATTTGAGATTTCGCCAGATGCTTTAATTCATGGAGCGCAGATAATTCATGATTTTAATTGGCAAAATCATGATGTGATTGATTTAAATCAGCTTTTTGAAACATTAGCGGGTAATATCTTAGAGCCTTCTATTTCTACAGCAACTAAAGGTGATGAGCTTGAAATTTGGATAGAAGATACAAGCGGTCTGGGCGTTAGTGAAAAAATTCATGTGGCAACAGTCATAGGGACAAATCCTACAGAAGATGCTCTGCCTAGTATCGAGCAATTTATTGAGTTTCCAAGCTAATGAGTTCCCTGCTTAATATAAAAACAATCACTCAATACTATCGGATTTTAGGATTGCCGTTAGAAGCATCTCTGGATGATTGTCGTCGAAGTCGTAACCGTTTGTTGCAAAAATTTCATCCAGATAAACAACCTCAACAGTGGGCAACAAATCTTCATAGCGAAGATAGAATTCATTTAATTCAAGAAGCCTATAACTATATTAGAGAGCACTATTTAGAAATCCAAGTTTTTCTAAAACCAGTGGAAGATGATCATTTAACATCCAAGATGCCTAAAGGATCTAAATCTCATTGGGTTTATACGCAAGTACAAAAGCTTTCTGATTGATTTTAAGAGGGCAAAAAAAATGGCAAGCGATGCTTGCCATGATGTTAGAAAGGTGATTTATTTGGATCGACATCTTTTACATTAGTAGCAAATGACCAGTCGTAGCCAAAAGGATCTTTTAAGCGACACATTCTATCTCCCCAAAAAGTTTCTTCAGGTGGATCGATGACTTGGGCACCCATTTTTTTGGCATGTTCAAAGGTTGCATCGACATCTTCAACATAGACATACAGAGCAATAGGAGAAAGCGTTTTATTGGTATTTGGTGCAAAACGCTCATTATCCCAAGCACCTTCTGGTGCAAACATGATTTTAGTATCGTGGAGGAACATTTGTGCGTGCTGAATTTCGTCACCTTTGCGCATAGGCTCTGAATCAAGTTTGAAACCAAAAGCATCTTGGTAAAAATTAAGCGCTTGCGTGGCGTTTGGAACCGTGAGGTAGGGCATCAGTCCAGGGGCACCAGCAGGTTTGTATGGGCGGCTCATAGTAACTCCTTCACTTTGATTGTTGTCCTTCTCTTTTACCATAGTTGATTGTACTTGCATACTAGTTAATCTTCAGACTTGTTTGAGGCTGCTCTGTGCAAAAGAGCTCAATATTTGCTATGTTAATCAGCAGACCTCTTAAAACATCACCATCTAGAAAGGATTTAAATATGTTGCAATCGTCTGTCTCACGCTGGCATTTTATAGCAGCCTTTTTGGCTTTAGGGTTGGTGACGGCAGGCTTTGGTCTCTTTATGTACAGTCTAGTGAATCGTGATGATGTCGAGCACACACTTCCTCCGGTGGCCGAGAGAGCCAGTGAGATTATCACCTTTTGGTTTGGTTCAGATGATGGTCATATTCGCCTCGATGAAAAACGACTAGCGTTGTGGGCTTCGCCTAATGAGACTCAAAAAGAAACGATGGCACAACGATTTATTCAAGATATCAAGATGGTGTCAGATGGTCAGAATAAAGAATGGCAGCATCATCCTAGAGGTCGTTTAGCCTTAATCCTGTTATTGGATCCATTCTCTGAAATTCTGCAACAACCAAAAAAAGCACTAGAGGAAAATCAAAGAGCGATGGAGCTAGCACTTGAAGGCATTAAAAAAAATCAAGACATTGATTTAAGTCTTGTTGAGAGAGCTTTTTTCTATAGACCTTTAGTCGACATGGAGTCCTTAGTGTTGCAAAATCGCGCGGTGGCTCTTTACGAGAGATTGGTTGAAGTGGCACCTGCTAGCGAAAAAGAATTTTTTGGTCAATGGCTTGAAATGGCCAAACAGAGCCGTGGCATCATTCATCAATGTGGTCGGTTCCCATCGCGAAATGAGATGTTAGAAAGACCAACCACAGAGCTAGAGCGTCAATTCTTACAAGATAGCCCACCGATGATTGTGCCAGGGGCTTCTTCTTGAGTATCGTGTAGCTCCCTATTGTTTCAAGCATGAGTCATGGTATGGTTAAAAGACCTCTCTTAATTCGGGAGTCTTATGAGTGTTGTTACACGTGATATGCAGTCGCTGATTAAAGATTTGTTGGCCTCGCCAAGCGAAGAAAAAGCATTTTACTTACTGCAGTTTATTCATGCAAACAGAAACGTGATTGAGCGCGGTGGCCTTGAAAATAAAGTTAAGGTCGTTGTCCCCCAAGCGAGCACTGCCAAAGCTATCCATCAAGTTTGCATGGTGATTAGAGATACCATGGTTTCTAATCATGAATATGAGCAATCTTGCGATACTTTAGAGCTGATAGAGCGCACTTTACACCATGAGATGAAAGATAGGCGCTCTAAAGAAGAAGAGCTGCAGCCACCCTTTTTGTAAGACTAAATCATCAAGTCTGCATGAGCACTATCACCAATCACGAAAGCAACCGATGGAT
>CAYGPI010000062.1:0-16560 GCA_964351745.1 uncultured Francisellaceae bacterium | reverse complement strand
GGTCCAGTCTAGCCATTTTTGTCCTACTTCAGTTTCACCAGTTATCCAAAGTATTTTATCCTTTCTTACAAACTCATTTTTTACATATGCCTCTCCCCGACCTATACCCGCTTTTTTAAATTTTTTACTCGAAACTGTTTTTTGATATAAAAATAAAGCATGAGCTAACTCTTCAGGCAAAGCACCTGGTCTTATACTGTATCCTTGTTTTTCAATATCCTGAGCGATAAGGGCATAAAGTGTTTCATCTTTCATATAAATGAGCTTCCAATGAGCCATGATGACCAGAGCTTCATATTCGATCTCTAGCCGGTAGGTACTTGCAAAGGTGGAGGTAGAGACTGCCACAGGCCCCTTTGCAGCAAGATATGCACCTGGCGCAAGAGAGCATAGAGAGAGCCAAGCTGCCTAAGTAAAGCTTGCACTCGTCAGAACCGTGAGAATATTTTAAATAGGCCATTGTGGGCTCAACGACTCATTGCAACACCTGCCACATCTTGCTTTGAGGAAGCAAAAATAGCAATATTTTTTTATGATGTTGTTTCAATGATTGGCCATTTCACAAAGATAGGTAAACCTCTCAAACGAGTCAAATCCACCATCTCAAATGTAAGTACCAAGCTTTAGTCTGGCCTGATAATATGCTGCACATCTAAAGCATTAAATGCTTCAAGAGACATCTGATCTCTCGCTTGTGGTTGAAAATATTTGCTTAAATCTTTCTTTTCAAACACTTTTTTTGCAGCTAACACCTTATTGTATTCATAAGCACTATGAATGAAAACAACAGCATCTGAAGACACTTCAACAATCAGCAAGCCAGTTATTGGTGTTTCAGAATCTGGATCATCGGCCATTTTATAAATAACGATATCATTTGGCTGTGGATCAGAAAAATAAATCTGGGTATTGAGCTCATCGATATAGGAGGCCACAGCAGCCACAATGATGAAAACTATGAGGATAAACCATTTAGCCTTTGTCCAAGTCCAAAAACTTCTTTTCTCAGGCCTTGATACAACATCAACTTCATCATTCATAACAACCCCTTTAAATCTCTGCTGGTTACCCTTTGGTAAAACACACCGATTAGTCAATCATCACACTAACAAGGTGATATTTCAAGAATTTAGAAAAAAATGACCATAAACACTGACTAAATACCCAGCGCAATTGCTAGGATCGATGAAAGAGTATGACTAAAAAAGCGCGTAGTTACTCTCAGATAAAGTAATCTTTTTTGAGGGATTGGCCAATGGCTTCAGCATAACTTACAAAATCAAACTGACCATTTTATCACTTGAATGACAATATAGTGTGCTTAAATCATCACGGCATATTCCAAATAAAAGAAAAAGTGACAGAACTTAACAGTCTTGCAATGGCGCGTCCCATTTATAACCCTATGATCTTCGTGCCTCTAGAAGGCCCATTTGTCACAGCTATTTTAGGGCCTCGAAGAGTCGGCAAATCGACCTAATTAGACTGCACACATAAATGACTAAGCTCGATCTTTATCGAACGTTATTGGAAATTTTAGCACAGAGCACAGGATCTTTGAGAGATGATACTCGCTTACTTGAATCATTGGCATGGCCAGAAATCCCTTTGAAATGACCTACAGCACAAAAATAGATAACAAAAAAATTAAAAATCTTGCGACGTTCATAAAGAAATCAAAACGAGCAAACACTGGCGTATTGATATACAACGGCGACTATGTATACAAGCAAGCATTAAACATTCATTGTATTCCAGCATGGGCAGTTTCTTAGAAACAGTTGTTAATTGGCATCACTTTATCTGAAAAATTTAACCATACATCTTATGAAGCTTGAAGCTTATAAGCTGAATTTGTTACATTCGGCTCTACCGCCTCATTATTTTTTTATAAGATATGCGTACTATTACCGACTTCATAGCGAATCAGATTGCAAGCTTTTCAGCCAATACCTTTTGCTATGGCATCCCTAAAGCTTTGACTTTAGCTCCTTATCTTTTAGGCCGCGCACTTGTTCGAAAAATGATTGGATATGAGGAAGTATCCTCAACAGAAAACGAGTCATCAAATTGCGAAACCTTTCCGTCAAAGAATGACCTCGCCAAAATGGTTAATAACATGACGGTTGATTTCTTGCTGGTGGTTGCTGTCAATACACTCCTTGATACCGCCAGCCAAACGATGCAAGATCAAAACATGCTTCCATCTGCAATCGCCATTGGAACTATGCGCTCTGTTTTATTTGGCATGGCCGCTCGATATCACAAAAGTCAAACGATTTTAGATGCCAATGGCCTTACAAGAGACATCATCAATGGTGGCGTACGAACTATATTTATCAGCGAAAGCATCGCTTCTTTAAATCAACAATTACACCATATTGAAACGGCTTGGCCGATTGAGGATATTGCCTTAACGCTTGGAGGTACCATAGGTGAAGGGCTTTTTCATGGCTTTGACCATGCTAACCGTGCGGCTGAAAAAATTCTCATGAAGAATGACAGCTCTAATCATGTGTTTAATAGAATCAAAATATCCTAGATTTCTATACTTCTAACTTCTGACTGTTTAAAGTGCTCTTCTATGGTGAGTTATATAACAACCTATAGCTGTTGACTGCTAGAATATTGAGGTTTACTATGTTTTGATGAAACCTAAGAAACCTACCTCACAATCAGATTTTGATCAAAGCTTCTTTGAGGCTATAGCTCTTATAGAGACACCACAAGAAGCTAAAGCTTACCTGCAAGATCTGTGCACGCCTGCTGAGCTTCAAGCCATGGTCGATCGCTGGCAGGTCATTGATGAGCTCCATCACAATAAGTCCTATCGCAGCATCCATGCTGATACAGGGATAAGCGTTACAACCGTAGGCAGAGTTGCCCGATGCCTTGAACTTGGCACCGGGGGGTACAAGACAATTTATGAAAGACAGAAAAAAACCGCCCCAAAATAAGAAACGGCTACCCGCTTAAATTTATAGCTAAGTTATTTTTTCTTCATCGCCAATATATTGTTCACTTTTGATGCACAAATAAAATCATTCTCACTCAGTCCACCAATGGCATGGGTTGTATAATGAACCACGCACTGATTATAAGAAACTTCCAAGTCTGGATGATGATTCTCGCAATTAGCCATCCAAGCCACAGCATTCACAAAAGCCATCGTATGGTAGTAGTTTTTAAATGAAAATACCCGGCTTAAATGTTTGATATCGTCACTTAATTGCCACTCACTCACTTTTTTTAAGTATTTTGTTGATTCTTCCATTGTCAATGGTGCCACGCCACCTTCACAAGCTTGGCAATGTTTCTCAGATAATTCAGTCATAAAATCTCCTGTTTATATGGAAGCGCTCAAAGCTAAGAGGCATCGCTCATTTTGCTCAGGCAATCCAATGGATATTCTTAAAAAATTGGGAAGACCATAAGGAATCAAATCTCTTGTGATGATCCCCTTTTCGAGCAATCGTTGATTGATTGGTCGAATATCTTTTTGTAAATCTAGCGTGACAAAGTTTCCAGACTTAGAAATATTTTCAATCCCTTTAGTCTCACAAAAAGCCTCATACTGTAACCGGCCCTGCTCGTTTAAATGAAAACTTTGCTCTCTATGATGATCATCCGCTAAGGCAGCTATAGCGGCTTGTTGAGCCAAAACATTACAATTAAAAGGGCTTCGAATACGATTGAGACAATCTGCCACTTGTGGATGGCTAAGGCTATAACCAATCCTTAAACCTGCTAGTGCGTAAATTTTAGAAAAGGTTCTAGTCACAATTAGATTTGGATAACTGGCAAGAAGCGATGGACTATCTGGATAATCAGATTGAGCCATATATTCAAAATAAGCTTCATCTAACACCACAAGAATGTTAGAGCGAACCAGACCTAGAAAACATAGCAGCGACTCTTTGGGCATATAGGTCCCAATGGGATTGCCTGGATTGGCTAAAAAAATAATTTTAGTTTTCGAGGTTACTTGATTCAGTAAAGCATCTGGGTCAGCACGCCATTGCTTTAATGGCGCTTTTCTCGTTTCAACGTTTAAGCTTTGAGCAATGAGTTGGTAGGCAATAAAACTGTATTCAGGAAAAACAATGTTATCTCCTGGCTCAGAAAAAGCTTGGATAAGTAACCTAATAATTTCTTCTGATCCATTCCCTAAAGTGATCTGCTCAAAAGCGCAAGCATGCTTTTCGCCCAAAAGCTCTTTAAGTTTAAACCCACTGCTATCAGGGTATAGTGAGAAATCTCCTGAGTGATTTATCAATAAGTCCTTAACTTTAGAGCTTGTGCCTAAAGGATTTTCGTTACTCGCGAGCTTGATGCTTTGCTTGATGCCTAATTCACGCTCTAACCATTGCGCGGGCTTTCCAGGAACATAAGGTGCTAATTTCTGTATATGTGTATTAGCCCAAGACATTGGATCTGACATGTTTTCTCCGAGACATCTAACTTGGATATGGTAATGGTAATAAATTCATTTGGCTCAACACTTGCAGGGCAATCACAATCACACCAAATAAAATACAAATTAACGGTATCGATTTTCCGCCTATCATTTGATAGGCCCCCTTAATACCTAATCGATATCGACCAACGTACACCATGAGCGCCGGAAAAATAACTAAAAGAATCGCAGCAAACGCGCCTGCATATGATAAAGCAACCAGAAAACCTTTAGGATAAAGCCACAAAAAAATAGACGGTGGCACAAACGTTAAAAAGGCCAGCATGATACGACTCTGATGCGTTTTCTTGACTCTCAAGCCATCTGCAAGAAAATCAAAAAGCCCTAAAGCAACACCAATGAACGAACTTAATAATGCAAAAAAGGTGAAGCTTTTTGCAAAAGGCTCAATATAAGGACTTATCACAATCTCTGATAGTCGGCGAGTTAAATCTAGAGCGGGCTGTCCATCATCGAGCATGGCTATCAAACCTGTCTCACCCGAGCTAGGAATAATACCTAATATAATAAATTCCCATAATAAATAAACGAACAATGGGATTAGACTACCAATCAACAAACTAAGTCTTAGTTTCCTAACGTCATTGTTAAGATACGTTTTTAATGAAGGTATAAGCAGGTGAAAACCAAAGGAGGTGACCATGAGCGGCAAAGCAGCCCAAAGAAACTTGCTGTCGCCATCGGCTAATATTTTTGTATTAACCTCTGGGGCCCCTAGAAAAACAAGGCAGAAATAGGCAACAATTAAGCCAATCATAAAAATTCGATTTGTAAAATCAACCCATCGAGTACCGAAGTAAACAATGGAGCCAAATGACAAAACAAAAACTGTAGAGCTAACCGATTGAGAAACGCCATACTTTTTTAGCAAATCGCCAAAAATAGCTGCGCCTCCAGCTGTATAGGCCGCCATAATAGAATACAGAAATAAAAGATAAACAACCCAAGCAAGCACCTCGCCTGGACGCCCTAACGTTTCTTTGATCATTGAAATAAGATTTGTATCCTCTTTGTGCCAAAGGCTTGCTTCCAGCATCAAGAATGCTGTTGCTGTCATCAAAACCCATACAATGAGGAAGAAAGATGTTGTCCAATAGAATCCGCCAGCGGCTGTAGACACAGGTAACCCTAACATCCCTGCGCCAATGCAAGTCCCAGCAACCAACAACGATCCTCCAAAAACTTGACTCATGACCTTGAGGCCTCCTTGTTTTGTTTTTTCTTTAGGATCTAGAAGATCAGTATTTTTTGAAAACCCTAAGGTTGCTGACTTCATGCTGAGCTCACTCTATAAATGACACTAACCAAACATTGTGACAGTTTTTCTAATGGTAAGCCACCTCAAAAAGCTAACTTAAATGGGATTGATATAATACCCCTTATAGACTCTTAATGCTTGGCTCTAAATACTAAATACTTAGTTAAAGTTATAAATTTAAAATCATAAGGATTTAGCTTGAGTGTTGGCTTTCTGGTGAATTTGATTTAGGGTATCGCATTCGCATGACAATGGAGTACCCTAAATGGTAGAGTCAGAAAATTTACAAACTAGTTTGAATATTACAGAGCGTAAACTTGAGAATCCTCTTGGCACCGATGGTTTTGAGTTCGTTGAATTTGCTTCCCCAAAGCCCAAAGAAATGGCAGAGCTATTTTTAAAAATGGGCTTTAGCCTTGTTGCTAAACATAAATCAAAAGAAGTTTCTCTGTATCGTCAAGGCCACGTTAATTTCATTTTAAATAATCAGCCTAATAGCCACGCCACCTTATTTGCACAAGAACATGGTCCTTGCGCTTGTGCTATGGCCTTTAGAGTGAAAGACGCTCAGTTTGCTTATAAGGAAGCTGTGAGTAAAGGAGCCAAGCCATTTGATGGCGCCAACGCTCTAACTGACGAGATTCAAATTCCTGCCATTTATGGTATTGGTGGCAGTGTTTTATATTTTGTTGATACTTATCACGACAAAACGATTTATGATACGGATTTTGTCTTTGAAAATGATGCTCCTAAAAATCCGCCAGGCTTAGGTTTAGAATTTGTCGATCACCTCACGCACAATGTGCATCGAGGCCAAATGGATGAGTGGGCTAATTTTTATGAAAGAATTTTCAATTTCTCAGAAATTCGTTACTTTGATATTGAAGGAAAAATGACTGGGCTCACATCAAGAGCGATGTCTAGTCCTTGTGGAAAAATTAAAATCCCTTTAAATCAATCTAAGGATGCTCACTCTCAAATTGAAGAGTATTTAAATGAATATAAAGGTGAAGGGATCCAACATATTGCTCTTTATACTTCCAATATTTATGAAACCGTTGAAGCCATGCGCAAACAGGGCACCCGTTTTCTAACTGTTCCTGATACTTATTATGATATTGTCAACAAACGTGTACCGGGTCATAGCGAAGATTTAGCGCGGTTAAAGAAAAATAAAATCATCATTGATGGCTCCCCTATCAAAGAAGAAGGCATACTCCTACAAATATTTACGGAAAATGTTATCGGCCCTATTTTCTTTGAGATTATTCAACGCAAAGGTAACGACGGCTTTGGTGAAGGCAATTTTAAAGCCCTATTTGAATCGATTGAACTTGATCAAATACATCGTGGCGTTTTAAAAGAAGAAGGATAAATTTGTCATGAAGTTAGCGACATTAAAAGATAAGACTCGTGATGGCCAATTATGTGTCGTATCAAGAGATCTTAAAAAAGCTATCAAAGTACCTCATATTGCACCAACCTTGCAATTAGCTCTTGAAAATTGGGACTCTACTGCGCCTCAATTAGAAGAGATGTATACGGCCTTAAACCTTAATAAAGTAGAGGGTGAATTCCCATTCAAACAATGTGATGCCCATTCTCCTTTACCAAGGGCTTATCAATGGGCTGATGGCAGCGCTTATGTGAACCATGTTGAGCTTGTTCGAAAAGCTAGAGGGGCTGAAATGCCATCTAATTTCTGGACAGATCCACTGATGTATCAAGGCGGCTCAGATAATTTCCTTGGGCCACAAGATAATATCCCTGTTCAAGATGAAGCTTATGGTATTGATTTTGAAGCTGAAATAGCTGTCATCACCCACAACGTTGCTATGGGCATCTCTCCTGCGCAAGCCAAAGATAAAATTGCACTTTTCATGCTTTGCAATGATGTCTCTCTTAGAAATCTTATTCCTGCGGAGATAGCTAAAAGTTTTGGTTTTTTTCATTCGAAACCATCTTCATCCTTTAGTCCTGTTGCCGTCACACCTGACGAGCTTGGTGATGCCTTTGATGGTTGTAAAGTTCACCTACCGCTGACGAGCCACCTCAATGATAAGCTTTTTGGCGAGCCTAATGCTGGCATTGACATGACTTTTGACTTTCCAACTTTAGTCGCTCACGCAGCAAAGACAAGATCTCTTTGTGCTGGCTCCATTATAGGCTCTGGTACCGTTTCAAATGTAGATAGATCAAAGGGATCTTCATGCATCGCAGAAAAGCGGATGCTTGAAATAATTGAAAACGGTCACCCAGAAACACCCTTTATGAAATTTAATGACACGATTAAAATTGAGATGTTTAATGAGAAAAATGAAAACATCTTTGGCTCAATCCTTCAAAAAGTTATTCCATATACCCCTGAGTCATAAGCATGATAAAACTATATGATTACTTTCGATCTAGCGCATCCTTTCGGGTGCGCCTTGCGTTAAAACTAAAAAATATCGATCACGAACTTATTGAAGTTCATTTAATCAATGATGGCGGCCAACAACACCATCAAAACTACACTGATTTAAACCCACAAGGGCTGGTCCCTTGCCTCATTGATAATCAAACTGTTATATCGCAATCGATGAGCATGTTGGAATATCTTGAAGAAAAATATCCAACCCCTCCCTTGCTACCTAAATCTATTGAGGCAAGAGCCTATGTAAGACAACTTAGCCAATTAATTGCTTGCGATGTGCACCCTCTCAATAATTTAAGAGTCTTGCAATATTTAAAAGATGAATACCAAATTTCCGATCAGCAAAAAAGAAATTGGTATCACCACTGGCTGCATCAAGGTTTTGCTGCGTTTGAAAATTTGTTAACTAAAAATAAATATACAGACACTTTTTGCTATCAAGATCACATCAGCTTTGCTGATCTTTGCTTGATCCCACAAGTTTATAATGCCTATCGATTTGAGTGCCCTATGGAGGCATACCCCAATATCGTTCGTATTTATGAGTTTTGTATGCAACAAAAGATTTTTATAGATGCTGCACCTTAAATTGATTCTATGCCTTATAAATAGGCTATATTTGACATCATAACGAATAGGAGAATTTTATGAGCCTACCACCTCGAGCTAAAACGATTGAAGCCCTTAAGCAGTTGTTAGCTGATACTTATGCTTTACAACTTAAAACCCAAAATTACCACTGGAATGTCACAGGACCAAATTTCCATAGCCTGCATACCATGTTTGAAACCTTATATACAGAGCTTTTTGCCACCGCTGATTTACTTGCAGAGCGTATTAGAGCTCTAGGGGAGCTTTCACCTGGCAGCTTTAGTGAGTTTTCAAGCATGACGAATGTCAGCGAAGGAAACAAAAATCTTTCGGCCGTAAAAATGACTGAAGATCTAGTTATGAGCAATGACATCCTCATCAAAGCTTATAGTGAAAGTATTCAAATAGCTCAAAGTGAAAATGATTCAGTCACAGAAGATATCTTTATAGGCTTAGAGCAATCACATGAGAAAACTCGTTGGATGCTCATGGCAACCTTAGAAAAATAACCAAACTGGGGCTTCCTTTTAGCAAGGAAGCCTCCTCCCCTACCTCATATTAGGTGAGCCACTTAGCGTTTAACTCTGCAACAAATCATGCTAACAATAAAACTATAGAGCCGAGATAAGTGGCGAGATATGATTAGCAGCCCTTTACCACCAAAGCGCTTTACGCCAAATTTTGACAGGATTAAAAAAGATTCAAGTCTCTATTCTCCTAAAGAGCTAGATTTGTTGCAGGCATCAACCTGTTGCTGTGATTCTCAAATACAAACCCTTGCTATGACTAAGGAATGCCAAAAGGAATGGCAAAGCGAGCAAGATCATCCTTCTAGCTATCTAACTTCAGAGCAAAGATCGACTTTAGAAGTTACTTTTGCGGATGATGGCTGCTTAATCAATAAAGCTGGTGAGCCTCTTTATGGTAATCATATTTTTGCTCTACTGGGTGATCATCGTCTTATTGCTGCGCCATCTAAAAGTATTCAAAACCATTCGCATCTATCTGCAGGACTGCCGGTCTTAAATGCTGGATTCATATATACCTACCAAGGGTACGTCATGAACATCAGCAATAATAGTGGGCATTATAAACCTCACCTTTCAAGTATTTTACATAGTGTGCAATGGTTTTTTGAAAGCGCAAAAAATCCCAACTTATTAATCGAAGATCATTCAAAGATAAAGAGCAAAAATATAGATCTTCGCTTCTACAAGGCTTCTGATTTAATCGAAGTCGATTTGCAGGCTCAGCAGCTGTCTATGAGTTGTGTCAGTGATAGTTTCGCTAGCTCTATTAGTCTTTCATTACACAATTTAGCAGTTAAAATGAGCTCTCAGGACATCTGTTTAACAAGCGACTCCCCTTTAAAAGATAGCGAGCTCATAGAATATGACAGCTCAGGCTATGCAATTTCCAAACTTCCCTCAAAAAAACGAGAAACATGTGAGATAAGTGATGTTAAAAAACTGAAAACCGAGCCTTCTTGTCAAGTTCCGACAAGTGAACCCATCACCCTAAGCGATACTGCAAGCTATGAAACATCAATCCCTGAATGCGACTCAGGTCCTCCATCTAAGGATTACGATGACATATCACTTCACCTATATACGTCATACTATGGGAGTCAATCACGCTTCCCCTTAACACCAGCTTTATCCAAAAAACCTAAGCCCACAATCAAAAAGTAGAGCTATCCTAATTTCTCTTCTAACTCAGGTAAAATTTCAAACAAATCTCCAACCAAGCCATAATCAGCTATTTGAAAAATAGGCGCATCCACATCCTTATTGATAGCCACGATTACTTTTGAATCTTTCATGCCAGCCAAATGCTGGATCGCTCCTGAAATACCTATAGCAATATAGAGCTCTGGCGCGACAATCTTACCTGTTTGTCCAACTTGATAATCGTTAGGCACAAACCCAGCGTCTACAGCAGCCCTCGAAGCACCAATCGCAGCATTTAGCTTATCTGCTAAAGATTCAATCATTGAAAAATTTTCTTTACTCTTTAGTCCACGGCCCCCAGAAACAACAACCCTGGCGCTTGTCAAATCAGGGCGCGCTAACTCTGGAATACTGGCGCTGATAAAACGAACTTTATCTTGTTCAAAAACTAAAGAAATAGCATCAATGGTGCAAGCTGCCTGAGACTCACTGGCAGCATCAAAAGCTGTTGCTCTTATGGTCGCGAGTATATGAGCATCACTTGACTGAACGGTTGCAATTGCGTTGCCTGCATATATCGGCCGTTTAAATGTCGTATCATCGATGATTTCAACCACATCAGAAATCAACATGGCATCAAGCATCGCTGCCACTCTAGGCATAAAATTCTTAGAGAAAGTAGAACTTGGTGACATCATATGTGAATACTGACCACTGAGCTCAATCACAACTGGCGCTATATTTTCAGCTAACAAATGCTCAAAAGATGAGTGCTCAACTTTTAAAACCTTCTTAACACCTTTTACTGAAGCTAAAGTTTCAGCATGGGCATCTAACTTAGCTCCTAGAATAAGGACATGAACATCATCATCAATGGCACGAGCTGCCGTGATAGCGCTTAGCGTGCCAGCCGTCACGGCGTCATGTAGAATTTCACCAATGATTAATACTGACATTTAAATAACCTTCTCTTTCATTCTTAAATTTGAAATTAGCTCATCAACCGTTTCAACCATGATACCAGCTTGTCTAGTCTTTGGAGGCTCTACTGCCAAGGTTGTTAATCTTAATTTGGTGTCTACTTGAAAATCCGAGATGGGTATTATTTCTAAAGGCTTCTTTTTCGCTTTCATGATATTAGGCAGCCCTAAATGCCTTGGCTCATTTAATCTTAAATCCGCGGTTATAACGCAAGGACAATGAAGCTCTAACGTTTCAAGACCACCGTCAACTTCCCGCGTCACTTTTAATGATTTTTTATCATCACACCAATTAATTTGCGAAGCAAACGTTGCTTGTGGGCAATTTAGCATGGCTGCCAACATCTGGCCAGTTTGATTGTAGTCAGTATCAATAGCCTGCTTACCCATCAAAACACAATCGGCAGATTCTTTGTCAAAAACAGCTTTAAGAAGCTTAGCAATACCTAGTGGCTCAAGATTGTCGTTAGTTTCAATCAGTATGGCCTTTGTAGCACCAAACGCTAACGCTTTTCTTAGAACATCTTGCGTCACACTTGGTCCAATTGACACAGCAACAATGTCATCAATGTAACCGGCCTCAAGCCAGCGAATAGATTCTTCTATTGCAATCTCATCAAAAGGGTTCATAGACATTTTAACATTCTGAGTTTCAACGCCAGACTTATCCGCTTTAACTTGTATTTTAACGTAAGGATCAATCACACGCTTAATTGGTACTAGTACTTTCATTCGAGACACTCCCTAAACTTTATGCATATTAGCAAAAGTACCCTATTTAAGGAAGTCAAGCGCTCTCAACCCTCAAAACAAACCATAGCCCCATTGCCTAGTCACAACCTGATTGCGATAATAGATTTATTTTAAGGGTAAGGACTAAAATCATATGACCCATGAATCAATGGAATTTGATGTTGTCATTGTCGGAGCGGGTCCATCTGGTTTATCTGCAGCAATTCAGTACGCCAAATTATGTCAACAAAACAACAAAGAAGTTAGCGTTTGTGTTTTAGAAAAAGGAAGTGAAGTTGGCGCTCACATTTTATCAGGTGCTGTCATTGAACCAAGAGCACTCGATGAACTCATACCTAACTGGAAACAAGAAGGTGCTCCACTGGAAACTCAGGTGACGGGCGATCAATTTAAGTGGTTTACCCCTACGAAATCAAGAGCCCTTCCTGTTCCTAAACAAATGAATAATCATGGCAATTACATCATCAGTCTTGGATTACTGTGCCGATGGTTAGCAATGATTGCTGAAAGCATGGGTATTGATGTTTACCCTGGTTTTGCAGCAAGCCAAACTATCCTTGAAAATAATCGCGTTGTGGGTGTCCTAACAGGTGATATGGGTATTGATAAAAACGGAGAGAAAAAATCTAGTTATCAACCTGGAATGGCTTTAAAAGCAAAACAACTTATTCTAGCTGAAGGATGTCGAGGCTCTTTAACAGAGCAAATCATAAAACAGTTTAATCTTAGAGCATCTTGTCAGATGCAAACCTACGGCATTGGTTTAAAAGAAATTTGGCAAGTTAACCAAGAGAAACATCAAAAGGGACAAGTCATTCATACCATTGGTTGGCCACTAGATCCTAAAACCTATGGCGGCAGTTTTATTTACCACTGGGGAGAAAACCTTGTATCCATAGGGTTCGTCATTGGCCTAGATTATCAAAACCCTTATTTAGATCCCTATCAAGAATTTCAACAATACAAAACACATCCTTTTATAAAAAACATCCTCGCTGGTGGAGAATGCCTTAGCTATGGCGCAAGAGCCATTAACGAAGGTGGATGGCAATCTATCCCTAATTTAAGTTTTCCTGGAGGATTATTAGTCGGCTGTGGCGCAGGTTTTTTAAATGTTCCTAAAATCAAAGGGACCCACACAGCTATGAAATCTGGTATGTTAGCCGCAGAAGCTATCTTTGAAGCCTTATCTAAAGAAGACTACCCACAAGAAATTCAATCCTTTACTAAAACCGTTAAACAATCATGGATTGGGCATGAACTGAAAAAGGTAAGAAACATCAGACCTGCTTTCCATCGCACCTTAAAGTGGGGCATGCTTTTGAGCGCTGCAGATACCTATATTTTTATGGGGTATGCTCCTTGGACGTTTAAACATCGTTATGATAACCAATCTTTAAAATTAGCCAAAAATTGCAGAAAAAAGACTTACCCTAAGCCTGATGGTAAACTAACTTTTGATAAAATGACTTCTATTTCTCGAAGCCATGTGCATCATGAGGAAGATCAAGTTTCACATCTAAAATTGAAAGATCCGAATATCCCTTGTGATTTTAACTTGAAAAAATATGACGGTCCTGAAGCTAGGTTTTGCCCAGCTGGCGTTTATGAATTCGTCGCAGATGGCTCAACGACTCGATTACAAATTAACGCTCAAAACTGTATCCACTGCAAAACGTGTGATATTAAAGATTTTAAGCAAAATATTATCTGGACAACGCCCGAAGGTGGTGGTGGTCCTAATTATGGTCAAATGTAAGGAAATGTCATGTTAAATGAAAGCCCTTCTCTTTTTAAAAAAGCCCGACTGGCCTTAAGTTTTTACTCAATCTCTGCCCTTTTGCATTCAAAGACCAGACCTCATTGGAATGAAATTATAAGAGGTTTGTACTTGGGCGCCATTCCAATTGAAAGTGAAGTACTTGGGCATGGCAATCATCGAGAAAAATTACTACAAGAAACCCAAAGAAAAGGTAGGCCTTTAGGCTTGGTTGTTTCTGCCATGGAAAAATGGGAGTTAAAAGGAGAAGGATTTTTGGGATTAAATCCTGTCCAACCTGAAGGATGGCCACCTGAGGTAAAACACACACTACTATCTTTCGAAGATTTTGGTGGTGATGTCAATGTCGAAAACATTCGAGTTGTTGTCTTAGCAATGCAAAAAGTCATTGAGCAAGAGCAATCGGTCTACGTTCATTGTAAGGCAGGTAGAGGCCGAAGCTTAGTGATTGATCTGTGCTATTTGATTGAATGTGAAAATATGAGCCCTGCCAAAGCTTTTGCCAAAGTGATTGAATCTCGTCACCATGTTTCTCCTTCCATTAGTCAATTAGAGCTTGTTGAAGCATATCGACACAAATATAAGCCTCTTTTGGAGCCTCTAAATTTAGACAGTTGGCTCTTTATGCCTTATCGTAAAGATCTGAAAGGCTACAGTTTATCTCCTATCTTTCATGGACTCTTAGCGACCGTAGGGATCCTTTTTGCTGCGGAGTTTAGCCCCTTGATCTTAGTGGGAGCAACCATGGCAGGTGCCGCATCCTCTCTAACAAGTAGAAAAATTCAAAGTGAACTAAAAAACACAGAAATAGATGAGCCTACCTTTCATCCATTACAAATAACAGATGGATCAGAACTTCGAGATCTCATAGAAAGTGTCCATCATCCTAAAACAGCTTTTGATCATGGCCTAGCAGCACAACAATGGAAAGGCTGGTTTGCAGCTTGGACCAAATCATCAACCTATAGCGACTATGCCGGATACTGTAAAGGCTTGAAAGCAGCGGCTGAAGTAGATGATATCGAACTGAACGATATCCCAAATTCGCGATATAAAACATGAGCACAAGAAAACATTCAAGTGCTCAGTGTTAAACTACTTATTGGCAAGTCTTGCAGATCGACGCACTGTTTTTGACTCAGACTCTGCACCAGAGCTTCCACCAAGTGTATACTGGGTCAAGAAAACAGTCCCCAACATGCTATCAGACTCTCTATCTTGAACTTGAGATTCATTTAATAATTTAGTTAATCGAGATGACGGCTTCACGGCTTTCATTTTTTGTGCAGGCTTCGCATCAAGCAAAGCATTCGATGCTCGTAATTGCTCATAACCTTCTAAAGCCTTGCCTATCACTTCGGTCATTTGATTTGAGGCATCATCGCCCATTAACCGACTAATCTGCGCCATCATATGGTCGAGACGCTCGGCATCAAGACCATTGGTACTGACCAAAGCTTTTGCAATTCCTGCAGAAGACTCCACATTTATCTTATCAATTTTCAAACAGCAATCAACGATAAATCGATAACCTTCACCTGTTGGATCATGTAAATGCTTATGATTACTTCGAATGAAGACTCGTAAAAGAGAGCGTACATCATTTGGATTATCCATTTTAAAGGCTGGATGCTCAATCATTCTACGCATATGATCAATCGTATCAGGGCCATCGTATTGAGCCTGTAAGCTAAGCCAGGCTGAAACGACTTGAGGTTCATGCTGCCATGTTTGATAGAATTGATCCATCATTTCAGTCGCTGCGCTTTTTGCACTCTGTGACATGTTTGCGTAATTTTGCCCACTAAGAGCTTTCAAAGCTCCTAACCTATCCGTCATATTCTGAGTAACTTGAAACTGATGCTGGCTTTGCTTGACATAGTTTGAAGAGGGTGGCTTCAATAACATAGCGTCTTCTTTCGCTAAGCGACCTAAACACAGATTCTTTAGTTGTCGTTTACCCGCATGCTTGGGACTATATGTATCGCTACAATCAATTTGACAGGCTGCATATGTTTTTTCTAAATCCTCCCGCAAAGCTCTTGTTAAATGACTTAACAAACCAGACATAGCTTGACTTAAAATGGTTGGGTCAAAATGTTGCATCTCATTTAATAAAATAGATTGACTTGGCAAGGTTAGTAAGTCTGCTTTCAATCCTTCAGATAGTTTAGGATCTCGCAAGATAGTCCTTAAACCTTCAATATATCGAGGATCAATGTGATATGGCTTATCACTTTGTAAGGCATCACAAATGCCCAAAATAGTGCGATGATGTAATGTGCTTGCTGCTTCATAACGATTGAACTCATTTGTATCAAATTGTAGAAGGAACAGTAAGTCATTTTGATCATGCACCGATTGAATTATTTTCACTGGCGCGGAAAAATCTCGAAGCAATGAGGCAGTAGGTTTCTTTTTAATATTTTTGAAAACAAAAGTTTGCTCGGTTTGAGTAAGCTCGAGGACCCGCTCTGTCCCCATCGCTCGGCGCTCTCCTGTTTGTTGCAAAGGGATTTCTCTTCCTTGGGCATCCAATAGGGCCATTTTGATAGGAATATGAAACGGTTCTTTCGTGGATTGATGAGGAGTGGCTTGACACGCTTGCTTGACCGTTAAGGCGTAAGTTTTTGCC
>CAYGPI010000061.1:0-16639 GCA_964351745.1 uncultured Francisellaceae bacterium | reverse complement strand
AAGCTCTTCTGACACAACGGCACATGACATGATAGTAAGGCGTTGCCTCTAAATTAACTTGCTCACATCGTGCTGTAGCCATAGCTCCATCCTCTTTTGATAATGTTCGAGGAACTGTACGAAGCAAAAATAGCACTGT
Organism: uncultured Francisellaceae bacterium; assembly: GCA_964351745.1. Taxonomy (GTDB): domain Bacteria; phylum Pseudomonadota; class Gammaproteobacteria; order Berkiellales; family Berkiellaceae; genus CAYNJF01. Next base: position 16,500 of record CAYGPI010000061.1, on the reverse strand, counting down.
CAAATAGGTTTGTGTGTTTGTGGGTGTCTAAAGGTTGTGATATGGGATCGGTTAAATATCAAAAGAGGCTATGATTATCAACTATCTTTGACAAACAAGCTTAGCACACCACCCTGATTACCTTTATAGGTAATAAAAGTAACCACGGCACTAAGACCGTTAATTTTTGAGTTCCAAATTTGATATGTTTGATAGCCTTGGGTCTCACTATGGATCTGTTTTGTGATTATATTGGCTTCCTTCAGTTTCTGAATTATATTTTCGTGCTTACCTCTAAATGAAACTAGTGTGCATGTCTTTCCTCTCAAACCATCCGACTCACCAATTGAATAGCCTGCAAAATAATTTTCACCTGTATCCTGAAATCGCCAACCTTTAAAAAACACCCCAGGTTCAACAGGGGCAAGCAAAGCGCTCTCCTGCTCGCTTAACTCAGTCCATTTATTGATCGCAGCATATGGCTCCATCTTTTCAAATGCGGGGGAACTATAAACACATAGCCCTGAAAATAGCTCTATTACTTTACCTTCCACTGATTCCGCTAACGCCACTTTAGAAATCACTGTTATTACTAGTAACACAATGATCCTTTTCTTCATTGCTCAAGCCTCTCTTTAGTATCTATCTCATCTCTTCTTACAATACGCTCTTCTTGGCTAAAGAGGCTAGTAACAATACCTACAATTATTGTGAAAAAAACAATACCGGCATAAAAAACGATAGGTGCAATTGTAATTAACCCGACTATTTCTAAAAAACTCATATACATTCCTGCGATCTTTAAAGCGGTATTCTAGATAAGAGAACTTACACTTATTTTGCAAACTTACAAAGAAAGCCCAATACTAAGGAATCCTTAGTATGCAGTCAAGCCACAAACTAAGAATATCTTAGTCAGATAAAACAACTCTGAGCATGGAAATTTGGCTTTTAAGAATAATCTTGTCGCAACCCGCTTGAAACAAGCTCGTGAAGCTGCTGGCCTTTCACAAAAAGCGCTTGGCATTAAGGCTGGGATAGATGAGTTTTCGGCTAGCGCCCGGATGAATCAGTATGAAACTGGCAAGCATGTGCCTGATATCCTTACACTGAATAAAATATCTAAAGTCCTGAAAGTGCCCCTTGCGTATTTCTATGCAACGACAAACAACTTAGCTGACTTGATAATTTCTTTTGAAAAACTAAATCCACATCAGCAACAGGAACTATTAAATAATATTAAAGCTAGCCTAAAATCAGATAATATATCCAATAAATGATATTATTGGCTAAAATTAATGGTATGCATATCTGCATTAATGAGCTCACGACATGGCCAATGGAAAAATTCTTCGTCAACTTTTAAAAGCTGGAATATCAGGTGATAACGCCGCCTTTCGTCGTGCTTCAGAGACAATTATTGGTGAGGAGCGGCAAAAACAACATCACCTTCTAGCCAATGATCTTGAGAAGATCCTTTATGGGGATAACTCTGTAACATTGAATACTAATTTATCATTTCTTCTTCGTAATATCCCAACAGATGGTGAAAAAGGATTACCATTAATAGATCTAAAACAGCCTACTAAAAATATAGAGGAAATTATTCTTCCTGATGAAAGTATGGTAGCAATTGAAGAAATTCTAGAAGAACATAGACGTCAAGATATTCTCAATAGCTATGGAATGAGAGCAAGTAACAAACTCATGCTTTATGGACCACCAGGTTGTGGAAAAACACTCACCGCCGAAATCATAGCTCAAGAACTAGAGTACCCTCTAGCAACTATAAGACTGGATAGTTTGGTTTCTTCATTCTTAGGACAAACCGCTACTAATCTCAGGAAAATATTTGATTTTATTAGCCAATATCAATTAGTAGCCCTCTTTGATGAATTCGATGCAATTGGAAAAGAGCGGGGTGATAGTGGTGAACATGGTGAACTACGCAGGGTCGTTAATGCAGTATTACAAATGCTTGACGCATATAATGGCAAAAGCATCATATTAGCCGCAACAAACCATGAAAAAATTCTAGATTCAGCTATATGGCGTAGATTTGATGATACAGTCAATATTCCCTACCCTAGTAATAATCTAATATCAAAGATACTTACACTTAAGCTACGTGGCGTCAGGAGACAATTTGATGTTGACGATAAGAACTTAGTCAAGTGTTTTCATAACTTAAGTGGCGCAGATATAGAACGCATCATTAGACGAGCAATTAAACGAATGATTCTTAAAAATCAGGAATTCTTGTCAATAAAGGATATTAAGCTTTCTATAGAAAGAGAAAATAAGAAATAAAGGAAGTTGATTAGTGTCAGAGCAGTATAAACATCTTATAATCCAAAAAGAACTTCTTCAGAATGAACGTCGCACAAAAACATCAAATATCCCTGGTATCAAGCGTGATGATTTATTAGCCCATGGCCAAAGTTTAACTAAAGACTTGTCTCAAGCTGAACGCATTGCTAGACAACAAACCTCTTCAAACCCAGGTGAGTTTATCTTTAAGCTTCGATATGCTGGTTATTTAGACCTTAAAAATTTAAAGAAGCATGGCATTGAATTTGTGAGTGATGAAGGTGTTCATAAATGCGTTGCTTTTACAGATGAAAGTGGCCTTTCACAACTTAAAAACCATCTTCAAAAGCTTGGTCTTGAAGATGAAAAACTCACTTATAAACAGCTCTTAGAGGCTTTAGAAGGCATTGAAAATTGGAATAAAGAAGATCGAATGAGTTGGGCAATTAAGCAGAAAGGACTGCCTAATTCTCCAAAATTTTATCTGGATGTAGAGCTATGGCCAATAGAAGCAACTTACCATCCGTTACGTATAAAATTATATGAAAGTTTTGAACAGTGGTTAAACAAAAATAATATAATAAGGCATGACCGCGTTAACCGTGATAGTTTATTAATGTATAGATTAGAAGTTAATACTGCTCAAACCGATTTATTATTTAATCATAGGGATGTTAGGAAAATAGACCTGCCTCCTCATACTGGAGTAAATTACCAGCAACTCAATCTCGATATAAATCAAATTCCATTAAATGTTCCATCACCATCATTTGATAGCCCTAAAGTATGTATTTTAGATAGTGGGATAAATACAAATCATCCTTTATTAAAAAACGCAATTGGGGAGAGTATCAGCTTTATCCCAGGAAAGGAGCCTTTTGATGAAGTAGGCCATGGCACAGCTGTAGCAGGCATTGCCCTATATGGCGATTTGGAGAAGTGCCAAGCCAGTAATATTTGGGAACCTACAATATGGATCCTTAATGGTAAAATTATGGACTTAGATCCTATTTCTGGCTTATCTTGCTTTAACCTTAAAACCATTGAAACAACGTTAATCGAGGCAATTAAATATTTTGCTGAAGAACATGGTTGTAGAATATTCAATATTTCAATAGGGAATGAGAACGCTCCTTACGACGGCACCCACATCAGTGGAATGGCCTACATTTTAGATGGCCTAGCACGTAAATATGACATTCTAATCCTTGTATCTTCAGGAAATTTTAATGGGACAGAAAATCCACCTGTACCAAATAAAAGTTGGCGTGAAGAATACCCTGAATATTTAATAAGCAAAGAGAGCGCAATAATTGACCCTGCACCAGCATTAAATGTGTTAACCGTAGGTTGTTTAGCGAAACATAATAAAACAAGAACCCAACAGCGCTACCCAGGTGATATTATTGAGCTTTCGCCAGCAACAGAAAACCAACCCGCTCCATTTACGCGCCATGGCCCATCTATTAATGGGGCATTCAAGCCGGATGTTGTTGCTCCTGGGGGCAACCTGGCATCACCAATTCGTAACGAAGATGCAGAGTGGAAAAAAGAACATCGCGGCTTGGGGGTATTAACTCTAAATCATAACTTCGTTGGCAATACCATATTTACAGAAGTTTCAGGTAGCAGCTTTTCTACCCCATTAGTTGCCCATTATGCTGCTAAGTTTCTTAAAGCATATCCCAACGCTTCAGCAAACTTAATAAGAGCCATGTTAATTAATCATACAGTTCTCCCAGAAGAATGTAGTAATACTTTTTCTGGCGAGCTTATACAACAATATAAAGAAAACCAAAGTACCAAAAATAGAGATTTAATTAGAGATGTAGTGGGCTATGGGAAAATACAAGAAAACTTACTTTATCTGTCAAATCAACAGGGTGTTGTCCTCATGGCTGAAGATAGCATCGAAAATAATTCCCATGAGTTTTATGAGCTACCATTACCCAAAGATTTTTTAAGATCACAACGTTCAACAAGGATATTACGAGTATCTCTAGCATATTCGCCCCCTGTAAAAACCACCCGAGCAGATTATATTGCCACAAACATATCTTTCAAGCTTGTAAAAGGCAAATCTCTAGGTGAAATTGAGAAGCATTTTAATCTTGAATGTAAAGCTGAAGTCAAACCCCGAAGTGAAGCCTCTGCAACTAATAGGACAATCACTCCTACACAACGTGATAAAGGAACTGTCCAATGTTCAACTTGGGATTTAAGACAACTTAAGCCTGACGAAAAATGGTTCGTCGTTATCACAAGAAATGATAAAGAGTGGGGTAAAGTACTTTGTGCAGAACTTGAAAATTATGCTTTAGTAGTCACTGCAATTGAACAAGAAAATCAAGAAGCTAGATTGTACACCCAAATCCAACAACGTATGCAGGAACAAGAACGTGTGCGAATTAACTTTTGAGGTTCATATTAAGAAGCTTAATGTACTACTTGCACACCCTATAAGTAGCCTAAATTTAACTGGTCCTATTAAGCTATATGTTTAATTTAGATATCTCATAAAGCTTAGAAATTTTAAAATAATGTAGAAATAGCGTGGCTCGCTTGCTCATAAGCACTAATCACTCCTGAAACAGTTGCTATACCCTTTAATCCTTCCCATGCCGCTTTAAGAATGCTTTTATTAGGCGTATTCTTAGCAATTTGATTTTGAATTGTCGCTAAATCAGCAAGGACTTCTAGTTTGTTATCTTCGCTTATGTCATGGCTATTTGATATTGCTGTTTCTAAGTTGCTCAATTTTTGAGATAGCTCAGAGAAGTTAGCATTAACAACATTACCCTCACCAACTATAACGACATTATTCATGCCAGTAACATTTATTGTTGAATCCTTCTTTATATAGTGAAAAGCCGAACCAGCCTCATACATCTCAATACCCTGTGCAGATATCTTATATTGAGTCTTTTTCTGAGGAACCGTGGCACCTGTTGGAGTGGTAAATTCTGATTTAATTACTTGCTCAGTTACCCAACCTTTCTGAACCAAGTAATCAAGATGATGAGATATAACATTCTGTTTATAGTCATGCTCTTTTTTAATAGCTGAGTATAGCTGTTTTGTTCCCTTAGCTATGGATTGAGCACTTTTAGATGAGGCATGAATGTCATACAAAACACGCATAATATTATCTCTGACAACATCATCACTGATCTGATCATTCATCACAAAATCCGAAAACAGAACTGTACTAATAAGTTTTTCGGCACTTTAAGTTGCGTCTTTAATGTATGTGGTAGCACCCAGGTAGCACTGGGTTTTAAGGTAGTAGTTAGATTTACTCTAACTCTTTGATTTGATTGGTGGGCCCGGTAGGACTCGAACCTACGACCAAGGGATTATGAGTCCCCTGCTCTAACCAACTGAGCTACAGGCCCGCAATGCTGGGTATAATACTATGTTAAATCAGGATTGTCACTTGATCCTGTCGTCATCTTCACCTTCAAGCAAGAAGCTTTTTAAGTCATCTGCTCTACTAGGCTGGCGAAGCTTACGTAAGGCTTTTGCTTCAATCTGTCTGATACGCTCACGCGTGACATCAAACTGCTTACCAACTTCTTCAAGCGTGTGATCTGTATTCATGTTAATACCAAATCGCATTCTCAACACCTTGGCTTCTCTTGCAGTCAACGTCGCTAAAATACGCTTCGTAGACTCTCTCAAGCCCTCAGAAGTCGCTGATTCAGAAGGCGACGTAATCACTGTATCTTCAATGAAATCACCTAAATGCGAATCTTCATCATCACCAATGGGTGTTTCCATAGAGATTGGCTCTTTAGCAATCTTAAGCACTTTGCGGATCTTATCTTCCGGCATGCTCATTTTCTTGCCTAACTCTTCTGGCGTTGGCTCTCGTCCCATTTCTTGCAACATCTGACGAGCAACACGATTCAATTTATTAATCGTCTCAATCATATGAACAGGAATACGAATGGTTCTAGCTTGATCGGCAATCGAACGAGTGATCGCTTGACGGATCCACCACGTCGCATAAGTCGAGAACTTATAACCACGACGATACTCAAACTTATCAACCGCTTTCATCAAACCAATATTGCCCTCTTGAATCAAATCAAGAAATTGTAAGCCACGGTTTGTATACTTTTTAGCAATCGATATAACTAACCTAAGATTAGCTTCAACCATTTCTTTCTTGGCTCTGCGAGCTTTCGCTTCACCAATCGACATATATCGGTGTAATTCTTTAATCTCAGCAATACTGCGACTGGTTTTGGTTGAAATCGCTAGCAGGTTGCGCTGCTGTATCTCGATAGACTCTTGATACTCAATAAGCTTATCGACATAAGACTCGCCTTTGGCCTTAGCTATGATCTTACCAGTCCACTCTAAGTTAACCTCATGGCCAGGGAAATCTGTAATGAACTTTGAGCGAGGCATGCCAGCTTTTTGAACACACAAAGACAAAATAACCTTCTCACAGCTTTTAACCTGAGTCGATAAGTCACGCATTCTGCAAACTAGCTCATCAAAAACACGAGGAATAAATTTAAAGATCAAGAAAGCTTCAATAACTTCCTGTTTCATCTTTGGAACATCTTTATGATAAGGGCCATGCTTGGCCTCAAAACCTACCCACTTTTCAAAAACTTCTTTCAGTTTTGTAAAGCGCTCTCTCGCTAACTCTGGATCTGGCCCAGTTTCTAACTCTTCCTCGTCTTCATCATCGTCAGAATCAGAATCAGATTTTCTAGCTTCTTTTTTCTCTTCATGCTTCTTGCCATCTGGCGAAGCCTTCGCTTGCTTGGCACCATTGATTGGCGCATCGTCATCATCTAAGTCATCATCATCATTAGAAGACTCTTCATTAGCTTGAGTGACTTTTTCAACAGCAAGCTGAATGGTTTGCTCACGATCGGTTTTCTGAGGCGGAGGCACTGGATTATCAACTTCGTCTTCAACAAAGCCACTGATTAAGTCAGTTAAACGTAATTCTTCTTGATCAATTTTTAGATATTTATCTAAAACAATTTGAACATTAGGTGGAAATTGAGCAATCGCAGTCATCACCTGAGCAATGCCTGCCTCGATGCGCTTAGCAATTTCAATCTCGCCCTGCCTTGTTAAGAGCTCAACCGTACCCATCTCGCGCATATACATGCGAACTGGATCGGTCGTGCGACCAAACTCACTATCTTGGTGAGCTAAAGCAAGCGCTTCAACAGCTTCTCGAGCTGTATCTTCATCTGTCTCAGAGTTTGCTAAGGCTAATGCCTCGTCATCAGGTGTGTCTTCAAACACAGCGATGCCCATATCAGTAATCATACTGATGATGTCTTCAACCTGCTCTGGATCAACAATGTGAAACGGAAGCAAATCACTCACCTGAGCATAAGTCAGATAACCTTTCTCTTTACCCGCCGCTATTAAGGCTTGAAGTTGTGATGAATTTTCTTCAACATAATCCATAAATCAGCTACTCTCTCGCTTTAGAACTACTTAACACTGCTATAAACCTAAAAACTCGCGGACTCGATTGTAGCGACTTTTTAAGACATTAGCCAGGTTTAGGTTATCTTTCATGCTCTACATAAAGTGATGTAAATGCACATTTAGTTAAATTTCTATGTCTCTTATTTTGTTAGACGCAAGGACTGGAAATTAATTCCCCTTCACGTGTAATTCTTTCAGTCTTTTTTTCTCTAAATCTGAAAGTTCCCCGTTTTTTGCCTTTTCTAACAAGATATCAAACTCTTTCTTATTCTTTTTCGATGAAAGACGTGCAATAGCACCTAAAAACTCTTCTTCTAAACCTTCTTCAGATATCAAATCCCAAGGCCTTTGGTTTAAAAGAGAGCTCCAATGCCGATCATTGGCAAGCACTTTTTCTTTGATTTTGTCACGGCTTATCCCTGGGTGAGCAACAATGGTCTCAACCACCTTTAAAAAGAGATCATGCCCTCTAGCCCCTTCACCCAAAATCTCAGGTGATTCAATCAAAGCCAGCCACTCAGGATATTGCACCAACAACAAGCCTAAAGTTTCACAAGGCGTTAATGTTTTCTTCAATTTTCCAATGCGCGTAAAGGAAGCTGGTGGCTTTGGCTTTCTTCTCTTAAACTTTGTATCTTCACCTTTTTCATACTTCCAAGCATTAAGCTTATCTAACATCATGCTTTTGAACACACCTTGCGGCAATGCCTGAAGCAAAGGTAAACCTTTTTTAACTAACCTTGCTCGATTATCAAGCGTTGTTGCAGGGATCTCCTTTGTCAGCGTATTGAAAAAATAATCTGAAAAAGGCACCGCTTCATCTAATTGCTTTTCAAAAGCTCGAGCACCCTGATTTCGAATGTACGTATCTGGATCTTGACCTTGTGGCAAATGAATGAAATCAACTTGTCTTTGATCTAATTTTAATGGAATCACTTCCAAACAAGCCTTCCATGCGGCTTGTTGACCTGCTTTGTCACCATCAAAACAAAACACCACATGCTCGTAATAACGAAACAAATGCTTTAAATGACTCTCAGTGACTGCTGTGCCTAACGTGGCTAAAGCCGTTAAACCATGCTCTGCCAAAGCGATGACATCCATATAGCCTTCTACCAAAATGACGCGAGAACCACGAAACTTTGCTTCAAACAAACCATATAAACACTCGCTTTTATGAAAAACGGCTGTTTCTGGAGAGTTTAAATACTTCGGCATCTCATCTTCTAACGCTCGACCACCAAAGCCTAAAACCCGCCCTTTAATGTCTCGAATAGGAAACATGATCCGGTTTCTAAATTTGTCGTAAATGCCGCCTTTTTTGCCGTCTGCGGCTAAACCAGCTTTTTTAATAGTGGTTTCATCAAAACCTTTGCGAGCTAAATACTGACTTAAATTTTCCCAACCCTTGGGCGCAAAACCAACCGCAAATTGATTCACAATTTCCTTGGTCATGCCGCGATCTTTTAAATAGTTAATCGCCGATCGTGCCTCAGGTATCTTCCATTGCTGATGAAAAAAAATAGCCGCAGCCTTTAAAACTTCATGTAACGGCTTTAAAGATTCAACATGAGGCGCCGAAGCAGAGACTTTGGGTAACTCAATACCGGTGGTATCCGCTAAAGATTCAAGAGCATCAACAAAACTTAAGCCCTGATGCTCCATCAAAAAAGCAATCGCATCCCCATGAGCACCACAACCAAAACAATGATAAAACTGTTTTTTTGCACTAACTGTAAAAGATGGAGTTTTTTCATGATGAAAAGGACATAGCCCGCTTAAATTTAAGCCGGCTTTTTTTAATTTTACAAAGCGACCAACAAGCTCAGTAATATCGACCCGAGCAAGGATCTCTTGGATCAACGGCTCGGGAACACGCCCTATTGACGACGACATTAAAGCCTTATGAGGATAGAGCGGTTAAGCGCTCTTTAATTTTAACGCTAACGAGACCGATATCAACACGACCTTGAACGATTGGCTTCAAAACACCCATCACTTTACCCATGTCTTTAACCGACTGGGCACCTGTTTGCGTCAGAGCATCTGCTATCGCAGCATCAATCTCCTGCGCAGTCATCTGTGCGGGCATATAGGACTGAATAACCTCAAGCTCAAAATGCTCAGTCTTAGATAGATCATCTCTACCAGCTTTATCAAACTGCGCAATAGAATCACGGCGCTGCTTAACCATCTTATCTAGGATAAGTAAGCATCGCTCATCATCATCACCAAGGTCAACGCGCTCATCAACTTCAATTCTCTTGAAGTCAGCAAGGATCAATCGAATAACACCTAAACGATCTTTATCTCTTGCCTTCATCGCAGCTTTCATATCAGCCGTTAGTTGGCTCTTAATTGAAGAATCAGTCATAGGTTTACCTTTTTAGTTAAAAGACAGAACTTAGTGTTTAAAGAGAAATCTCTCTAAACAAAATAACCTAATTCTTTAATTAACCGTGACTGCCTCTACGACCACCATGGCCACTATCTTCAAATTCTTTACCTTCGCGTTGAAGCTTTTTACGCGATCTTTTAATCGCTGCAGCAATATCTTGCTGTCTTTTTTGTGAAGGTGATTGGAAATGCTTACGCTTTCTTACTTCAGCTAAAACACCAGCTTTTTCTACTACTCTTTTGAAGCGGCGCATAGCCTGTTCAAAACCTTCGTTATCTCTAACACGCACACCGGGCATGTATACACTCCGCTAAGTTTATAAGTTATTTAAGTTGCTAGAAAACTAAATTGCAACCAAAGGTTGCTTTTTTTTAGATGCTGAGCAAAATACCACATTCTGCCCGACGATACTCGACGGGGTGGGTATTGTACAACTAATTTATATGAGTGTTAAGTATAATCAATATGAGAGTGCTTGGAATTGAAACTTCTTGTGATGATACTGCTGTAGCTATCTACTGTAGCGACAATAGTTTGTTGTCTCACAAAATACATAGGCAACTAGATCTCCATAACAAATATGGTGGCATCGTGCCTGAGCTTGCCTCAAGAGATCACTCTAGAATGGGCCTCAAGCTCATCGAGAATTGCCTGAATGAAGCAGGCCTCGATAAAGACGATATTGACGCCATCGCTTATACCGCGGGGCCTGGCTTGATGGGATCGCTCATGGTTGGTGCTGCCCTAGGCGCATCTTTAGCCTACGCTTGGGGGAAACCAAGCGTTGCTGTTAATCACATGGAAGGTCACCTGCTCGCGCCGATGCTCGAAGACAATCCGCCCGATTATCCTTTTTTAGCTTTACTAGTTTCTGGGGGACACACCCAGTTAGTTGAAGTTCAATCTTTTGGAAAATATTCATTGTTAGGCGAATCACTGGACGATGCTGCAGGCGAAGCTTTCGATAAAACAGCTAAGTTACTTGGATTATCTTACCCTGGTGGACCTGAAGTTTCTAAGCTAGCGGAAAGTGGTGAGCCTGGAAAATTTTACTTTACTCGCCCAATGATTAATCGACCTGGCTTAGATTTAAGCTTCAGTGGCCTGAAGACCGCCGCCAGAGTTGCCATCGAGTCGAGCGATAAGAGCGCCCAAACCAAAGCTGATATTGCTCATGCCTTTGAGGAGGCTATCGTTGATACACTTTGCATCAAAGTTAAAAGAGCTCTAGCAGAAAAGCCTCTTCTTAAAAACATTGTGATTGCTGGCGGCGTTGGAGCGAATAAAAAACTCCGACTGCGTATGCGCGCCATGGCCAAGACCTTAGGCTATGAAGTTTTTTATCCCAAGCCAGAGTTTTGTACAGATAATGCTGCCATGATTGCTTTCGCAGGATATCAAAGGCTTATCCATGGAGAAAAAAGTGATCTAACCATTGAGTGCAAAGCTCGTTGGCCAATTCATACTCTATCATGAAAAAAGCCTATCTAAACAGTATAGATAGGCCTTGATACACAGAAGATATGGCTCTATGGCTTAGAGCCTTGCTCTTCTTTTGGAAGAGTCTGGGCCGTGGTTCACTTCTTCTGTAATATCAAACGGCTTAGATAAATCTTCACCATTTTCAACCAATATCCGTCCGATGCAAATGCCTTGCTCTCTAAAGGTTTCTGCCATTTTAAAAGCAAGCTCTCTGCTTTCACAGGTTAAATCAAAAGTAGTTTCAATGCCTTTTTCAGATTGAGCTTGCTGATGTGCCAAAGCACTTCGAGTCATCATATTCATACTCTTTTCATCTAATTGCTTAGAGGAAGCCTGAAAGCCACCGCTTAAATCGATCTCAACCTTTCTATTTTCAAAGGTTGCCACAAATCCATAGCCTGTCTCTGATGGGCTGATGCTCCAGCTAACGTTATCTAACTCATTCATCTCTTGGGTCAATTTCTTTAAATAATACTCGTAAGCTTCATAATCACCAGGCGACATTGAGCTATCTTCTAGCATAAGCATGCTAGCATGCGGTGCTTGCGGCTCTAGATCTGTCTCTCTTGAAAAGAGGATCGGACTTGGCGCTTCACCTTTTCCAAACCTTATGGCCACATTCTTCAGAAAAGCTAACTTCTTCTCTAGGTAAGCTTTAACATCGGCGTTATTTTCATCGTTTAAAAATTGAATTAAATCTTCAGGTTGATTGGCGCGCATATTACGAATCGCGGGAAGAAAATCCATCATACCACGTCTCATGCCAACGATCGCTTTGAGCTCATCCTTAAAAAGATCAAACTCTCTGGCTATTTCTGGGTTTTTCTTGAGGAAAAGAGTAAAGTCACGATTGTAAGTTGGATCAATCATGGCCTCAAAAATGTCTGTTAGCTTTGCTAATTCTCTAACGAGCTCTATTGTTTTCATAAATGGGACCCCTCATGTTTATTTTTTAATTAACACTATTATAAGGGGAGAAAAGGATGAGCCGAAGGTTACTGAGAGGCCCCAAGATACCGAATAGCAGAAAGTCTACTCTCTGCTGATAAGTGGTACAAAGACAGCGATAAAGGTATTTTTTTCTAAGCGGTGCTTTTTGAAGATCGGCCTATTTTGCTTTCAGAGCCTTTTAATAATCGACTCATATTTTCGCGGTGCCTAAACAAAATAAAGACGGCCATCACGCTCAAAGGCGCAATCAAAGCATCAAGATGAATAGCCCAAACAATCACTGGCATACATATGCTGGCTATCAAAGCTGCTAAAGAAGAATATCGAGTTGTGCCTGCAACCATAAACCAAATGGCCATGAACCAAAAGCCCAGAGGCCAATGAATAGCAAACATCGCCCCCATGAAAGTTGCAACACCTTTGCCACCTTGAAAGCGGAAAAAAATTGGGAAAAGATGCCCCATAAAAGCAGCTAAAGCGACATAACCTAAAAGCTCAAAAGGCACATAGAGATGAGCAATCATCACAGGAATAACACATTTGATCGCATCGCCAATTAAAGTCAGAGCAGCCGGCAGCTTGCCCCCTAACCTTAAGACATTCGTTGCTCCTGGATTGTTCGAGCCCTTATTTCGAGGATCTGGCAAACCAAACGCTTTGCACACTAATATCGCCGAAGATATCGAGCCAAAAAGATAGGCAACTAAAATGATAGCCGGGGTAATCATAGATCTTAAGCTCCAAGGCACTCAAAGTTGGTGGTATTATACCTACTTTCAAGATAAAACTTAACTTATTTAGATAGCATTGCTTTTTTACTTTAAAATCAAAGCTTGGACATGAGCCTATCACCATGAAGAGCCAATAACATGAACGACACAATAAGCATTGAATCATTAAGGGTACCAACCGTGATCGGGGTCTTGCCTCATGAGAAGCTCATCAAGCAAACTTTGCTCATCGATCTAGCCTTTAGCATCGATGCTAGCATACCTGCACAAACCGATGATATACATCAAACAGTCGACTATTCAGCTCTGTGTGCCTTTGTGAGCCAATTTGGCGCTGACTCTCATTGCGAGCTGATAGAAACCTTCGCGCAACGACTTGCTCAATCACTGTTAGAAAACTTCACCATCACAGACATCAAGCTAACCATCAAAAAACCAGACGCGATTAAAGAGGCAGACTATGTCGCCATTAGCATCGAAAGAAGCAAGATATGATAGATAGCCCTTCATGCACATCCAATGAGCTAGTGATGGACGCATTGCAGCAAGCTTTAGCGCTTGAGGGCAAAATAACGTTTCATGAATTTATGGCGATCGCTCTTTATAGCCAAGGTGGTTATTACCAGAATCCAAACCCCGTCTTTGGCGCTCAAGGAGATTTCATCACAGCGCCAGAGTTAACGCCTTTGTTTGGTCAAACCATCGCGACACAATGCCTTGAAATCATCGCAAAAATAGATGGCCCGATCACCATCATGGAGCTAGGCCCTGGCTCTGGCGTACTTGCAAAAGACATACTAACCTTTTTACAAAATCATGGTGTGACAATAGAGCAATATCTATTGATTGAAACGAGTCCATCGCTCACTCACAGACAACAAAAGAATTTAAAGGATTTTGATCAATGCCAATGGGCAACTCATATTCCCAAAGATCAATTCAATGGCATTATTCTTGCCAATGAGCTTTTTGATGCACTCCCCGTTCACAAAGTTCAACTAGACAAAGAAACCCATAAAGAATGGTATGTCACTTTAAAGGATGAGCAGCTTACTTTATCTCTAGATAAAATTTCTTCTCCAAAACTACAAGTTGCAATTGAAACAACCTTAGATAGTTTAGATCAAGATATGCCATTTCCTTATGATACTGAATTTAACTTAGATCAAGAAAAGATCATTCAACAATGTACAAGCTCACTTCAAAAGGGCGTGATGCTTTTTATTGACTATGGCTTTGGTGAGAATGATTTTTATAATCCATCTCGATATATGGGCACTTTGATGGGACATACTAAACACAAAGCAAACTGTGATCCGCTAGACAACCCGGGCCTGCAAGATATCACAGCCCATGTTGATTTTACGGCCATCACTCGCGCGGCTGTTAAAGCTGGTGCAGAGCTACTTGGATTTACAACACAAGCCACCTTTCTTGTTAGCTTAAATATACTAAGTAACTCACCATTAAACTATAAGCAATCACAGGCCCTGCGTACCTTAATTGAGCCTCAAGAAATGGGAGAAATTTTTAAGGTGTTAGCTCTAGGAAAAAATTTTAATCATGATTTAAAAGGCTTTCATTTAAGAGATCACGCTTATCTTCTATAGAAGCAAAGTCAGATCACACTATATAAGATAGCGTTTTAATACGCTAAGACACGCTTATTATAACTCATTAAAAAATATCGCATTTATAAAATGAAACACGCTTTAAAACCACACTAAAAAAATTTATTTCCTTCTACTTTGCTTAAAAACAAGCTTAAAAGCGCCTACAACACTATTATAAACAGCTGTTGTTTTATACGCTAAGGATAGATCCCCCCTGTCATTCTTAGTGAATTTCTCACGCCCTTTTACTTTTACGCTGTATTGCACAACATAAAATGGCTGACAAGCTTAATCGTTTATGTCATGTTGTTACAGATAACATAACCCTGCTGTTCATTTTACCAGGCAAAAACAAGGAGTTTTAATATGAGCACTAATGGACCACAAGGCCAAGAGCCAATGGATACTTCTGAAGATGAAGTGGCTGCTGTAACTGAAGGTGTAAGCAAACTAGAAGTTGCTAATGAAACGCAAGTTGAGGCGGTTGCCCTTGATGTACCGGCCTATGAAATTCCTGAGCATTTGAAATTGCAATGCCAGCAATACGGTCTAACAGAAGAGCATTTATTGGCTGGTTTCGAAGCACCTACTCAAATTCCAGGAAGATTTTATGGTTATAGAGATGCGACCGTACAAGATGTTGTACAAGCTCGCGATGCCCATGTAAAGAAAGTGTTTGAAGCCAAAGAACAAGAGCAGCACGCTCTATATGCATCAACCGATTTCCCAGCTGTTCGATTTAATCTAACAGCGGAAGAACTGGCTGAGTACAATGCACCTTTTGATCAATATAGAGTTCAAGTGGCGCAAATTTTAAGTGATTTGAGACTTCAAAACCCACAAGCTACTGTAGACGAAGCTAAAGCACAATGGCTTGAAGCAGAGCGCGATCGCCAATTTGCAGATCTCCAAGCTTCTAACACGCTCAATGTTACTAGAGATAAAATTGAGGTTGAAGCTCCTCAAAGATTTGATCGCACCATGCGCAAGCATGAGCAAACACCTTTCAAAGATTCAGCCGTTGACTCAAGACAACGCTGGCCTAGACCAAATGACTGGCAGCAACGTGCATTTAAGAGCAGTTTAGAGCAGTTATATGCACCAGTTGCAAATCCTTCTGAGCTAGCTGTTGCTGCTTTTGAAGCAAAATTTGGAAAAACAAAAGCTCAAATTTCTGGCCATCGCTATGTCGATCAAGCTAAAGAAGCCTCTAACCGTTTAGATCCTTTAAGAGCTAGATATGATGCTATGATGCAAGAGAAATCTTTGCGCCCAGTTGAAAGAGACACGGATGATGTTGAAATGCGCGGAGCACCACTTTTAGTCTCTAGATTCGCTGCGACAAACGTTGCCGAATTAAAAGCTGGCTTCAAAAAAGTTGACACGAAAGAAGCAGCTTTCTTAAGCGGATCTGTGCTTAAAGATGACGATGAAAAAGCGATTGCTTCAAAAGCTAAATATGGTAGCTGGAAGTAAGACACAAGTCACATGAGTCCCCCCCAGCTTTGCTGGGGGATCTTTAACCCTTCTGAAATAATTTTACCGCTGAAACTCTTTTCTGATAGAT
>CAYGPI010000060.1:0-17621 GCA_964351745.1 uncultured Francisellaceae bacterium | reverse complement strand
AAATCAGAGGATCGTCTTTGCGGTACTGAATACTCCTTTAGAACAGCTTTATTCTCCTTACGACTTAAGTTTTTAATGACAAGAACATCCTTTTCAGAAGTTAAGATAACGTGAGTCTTGCCATGATTTTCTTCAAAAGCCTTGATCGCATCCCTTAAATTACTTATTTTATGACCATTGACTTCTTCGATAATTGAGCCTGCATGACCAAGCACGCCTTTTGTTTTATCGGTTGCGAATGTGGAATGAATAAAAACGACTTCTTCTCCAGCTTTCTTTTTATAGGTGCTCGTATACTTTTCAAGATCAATGCTAACTCTTGCAAAGAAACCCTCAGCATCAGCAACAAAATTGTCTGTTAAGGGCATAATAAGTAAGCCAGAGTTGGTATAAAAACTAGGAGGTTTATCATATTCCTGTTTAGAGTAATAAGTTGTATTTGCCCGATTGAGTAGAGGGATTTGGAGCGTTATTTCTTCGCCATCTCGCAGGATTTTGGCATCAATGCTGTCTCCTATCTTTTTAAGCTTAATAAGATGGCTATAAGGTAGTCGAGCTGCATAATCACAGCTAATGGTGCCTTGATTACTGATGGCGTGCCCATCTAGTTCAAGCAAGATATCATTGGCTTTTAAGAGATTGTGAGCCGATGATAGCGGTGCGACTTCTTTGACTCTAACGCCAGTTTGTCCCTTTTTCATTTGGAAATGTTTTCTTAGTGAGCTGCTTTCCAAATCTTGTGTACTGATGGCTAAATCAGGGAACCCTTTGTAAGGCTCTGGTGAAGCAGCTTCTTCTAAAAAATGCTTAATGATGGGTGGGGGGATAATATACCCTAAACTTTCACCCGCATCATAACCTTGAAAAGCAACACCAAGTACTTTGCCATCTTGAATGGCAGGACCACCACTATTACCAGGGTTGATGGCTGCAGACACTTGAGCTTGGAGTAGCTCAACGCCAGATTGAGCATAACTTTGGACCTCAATTCTTGAGACCTGCCCTTGAGTAATACAGAGTTCATTGCCGCCCATAGGAAAGCCAAAAACACTGAGATTGTTTCGTGACTGTGGCATCTCACCTAACTCAAGCGGAACAACTCTATCTAGAAAATCAGCATCATCCACTTCTAATAAAGCTAAATCACAATCATGGTCAATGACTTTGATGGTGGCCTTATATTTTTTACTTTCATCCGCTAACCTGATTTCAAGTAAAGCTGTATTTTCAGCACAGTGCGCATTCGTTAAAAGATGTGGTTTGCCATTAAAGTTGATGACAAAACCAGAGCCAGTCCCACCTACTTTTTCTGGTGGCATATAAGGCCTATCATAATCAAAGGCTTTGCCATGAATAAAAACTTTAAAAACAGAGTTTTCATAACGGCTTAATAGTTGCTTCTCACTAGATTGCTTGCTTTTTGAGAATGAAGCAAGCATTTCTTTAAGATCGTCAGGCAGTTTGTCTAGCGAAAAAGATTCATCGTCACTTTCAGTTGCGTCTAAGTAGTCTTCATCACTGCTAGAAGAAAACTCTTCCTTACCGTTATTTTTTCCTTTTTTACCGAATTTCAACATGCGAACTCTCCTTGTTGTAATGTAAGTGTTTTGCTGTTGTTTTTGTAATATGTGAGTCAGTACCTTTTGAGAGACAATAGTCAATAAGGCTAAAGAGATTAGATTGAAAGTCAAAAGCTATTGTCTTGAAAGATAAGAGATAATTAGTTGTGAAATATTTTTTTTGTTTTTTCACGAGGTTCCTTTTTTCAGATTTTCCTTAACCTGTTCTTGTAGATTTACGCGTTTCTAAAAAAAAAGCAACCTATAAAATTAATTTTACGTGGGTTGTGTCGAATTTTTTTACTAGTTACACTCGATCTTGATAGGGTGAAAAAGGCTGGTAATTACTGTGTTTTTTGTTGGTTGGTTTTTCTCCGGATAAAAAACCTTTCTTTAGCCCTTGTTTTTAAAGATTAAAAACAACGCATGTACTTAATACTAGTACTTTCAGGAAAGTTTTCATGGAGGAAACATTTGATGCCAAAAAATGATACACACTCTGAAAAAAAAGCTAAGCATGGAGAAACAGGCAGTCCTAGCTATTCATCCAGGACTGATGGTCAAGATAGCCATGATGATAGATTGCCAAGTCTGATCAAATCTTCCAAGAAAAAATCAAAATCCGACAAACACCAAAAGCCTATTCGAGCTGAAGACTATCTGTTTGACGACGATGATTGGTCAGCAGACGATGGGTTAGAAGCTATGGAGGTAAAACCAAAAGCTAAGCATTTACCCAGTGGCCAAAGTGCCACAAAAAAACAAGAGAAAAAGGAAGCTGTCCTTGTTGAAAAAATGTTTGACGGAGAAGATCAGACTGAATTATGCGAAGATGAATATCATCGATTTTTGTATCCTAGCGCCAAAGTTGGACATGCGCTCATAGGTCAAAACGAAGAAGGTCAGATGGTTGCTAGGCAATTTACAGCACCTGGAGCAGATAACGTAGATGTTTCAGAAGTTATTGCTTTAAAGGATATTAAGCTTGTAGAGCAGTTTGGTGCTTTAAGAGCCACAGCTATCGCGCCAGATGGAACAAAAATGGTCTCCAAGCGATCAATACAGATTGGGACCAATGTTGGAGAAGCCTATGCACAAAATCGATTATTCTTTTTCTCTCCAGAGGCTTCTCATCTATGGAAAGGTAAAGTATGGTGGGGGAGTGATGACTCAGCGCAACCTGACCTTTTTAGAAATGATTTAACCGACCAAGAGCGTGCGGATTTAGAGGCTGAATTAGAAGAAATAGTGCCAATTACGAAAGGCTCAACGGTTGATATTGTTCATGCGGATGTGCCCGTTCGCTCTGAGATGAAACGCAAGCCGGATCAAAACGGTGTGATGAAACGTTCTGCCATTGATGCTTATGAGCACTTTTATGATGAATACAAAGAAGAGCTTTCGCCAAGTATGCGAGTTCTCTTTGAAAAGTCGATAGCAGCCAGGCCTCATTATCGTGGTGGCTCACCTAAAACACAGCCTCGACCTGAGTGGCTGCATGCGATTGGTTTTGGTCTTACCCCTTTAAGCGATGATCCACAACAAAGTAGTAATTTGGGATCTGCTCCCAAGTGGTTAAATACCAAAATGATGGTGACCGAAAGAGCCCTTCGATGGCATGCGTTGCACCGACCTGACTCTAAGCTAACGTTAGATGTCAAATACGATATGTTGTTAGACACTGATTTAATCAAAAGAGGATACATTGAAGGAACTTTAAAAGAAAATAATCAGACAGTTGTTTTAAAACAAGATCTCAATCCTTTCGCAGCCAATCCTAACTATCATAAAACCACAGACATCATGCAAACTACGCTTGTGGCTCATAAGCTTCTTCAAGATGAGGACTCAACCAGCGTCTTGGTGGCTGTTGATGATGGCGTCAAACGAAAAGAGGGTATTCTTGCTGATTATCCTTCTTCTACAAAAAAATTGGTGAAAGATAACGTTGAACATGAGAATAAAAGTACCAAGGAGCCTGTGATGCCAAAATCAAAAGACAAACCAAAATCTAATAAAAAAGTGATGTTTGTTGATAGTGTTTTATCAGATAGTTCAGAGAGCACCATTGATATGGGGTATGAATCTGAGGAGTCAAGTGATTCAGAAGTTGAAGAAGCGAAGTCATCTTCAGTTAAATCGACGAGAGCCATGCCAACGGCGCATCGCTCAGAATCGTCTGTGGTCCAAATATATTCCACATTCCAAGATGAAGATTATCAAGCGCCGTGGAAAGGGACAGAGCCAAATTCCTGTACAGGCTCAGGGTTTGTTTATGAAAGAAATGGAAAGCACTATTTACTTACCAACGCACACGTTGTTGAAAGTAGTGCATTCTTGCAGGTAAGACTTGCTAATGATGACATCCGATATACGGCTAAACCAGTTAAGGTGAGTTATCAGTCAGATATTGCTTTGTTAGAAGTCACAGATCCAGAATTTATTGCTAAAACAGTGCCTATCCAATTTGGGGACATGGTGAATGTTGAGCAAAGAGTTCGAGTGGTTGGTTTCCCTATGGGCGGTGAAGAGCTTTCAACGACGAAGGGGATTATTTCAAGAATTCAAGTGGATGAATATGTTGAAGGTGGAGAGACAAATCTACAAGCTCAAACCGACTCAGCTATCAATCCAGGGAACAGTGGTGGACCAGTTTTTAGTGGTGATAAGGTCGTTGGTATTGCTTTCCAAGGGATTGGTGATGGTGATGGGTTAGGGTATATTATTCCGATGCCAGTTATTCAACATTTTCTTGATGATTATTTTAGCCCAGGGCCATATCAAGGGTTCCCAAGTTTAAATTTTGCTTTTCAAACGTTAGATAATCCAGATTTGAGAAGAAGTTTGAGTATGACCAAAGCTCAATCGGGTGTTCGAGTGACACGAGTTGATAACTTGTCAGAAGCTTTTGGTCAAGTCAAAGAAGGGGATATCTTACTGGAAGTTGACGGCATAAAAATTTCAAATGATGGGAAGGCTAATATTCCGGATGTAGGCAGCCGCATCGATCTAAGTTATTTGTTTCAAAGAAGGCAAATGGGAGAGAAAGCACATTTAAAGGTTTTGAGAACGGATCCAGTCTCTGATAAGAGTGAGATATTAGACATTGATGTGACTTTAAAATTCAGGGCAGCTGAAACAAAAATGATTGAAAGTTATGAGTTTGAGAAGTCGCCTACCTATTACACGGCTTCAGGTATTTTATTTCAACCGTTAACAGCCAACTATTTAATGACCCCTCATGGTCGTCAAATTAGAGAAATGGTGATTCCACAATATGGGTATATTAATGATGTTCCCAAAACTAAGCCGGATCAGCAATTGGTCATCATCAACCGTATTTTTGATTCAGAATATACAAAAGGTTATGACTTCTTTGAAAATAATGTTGTGAAGAAAATTAACGGTCAAGAAATTAATCATATTAAAGATGTGGTTAAGGCCATGGAATCAAATCCTAAAGAGTTCCATAGCATTGAAGTAAGTAGTGGTGAATTATTGGCTGTTAAGAATTTATCAGGTCCTGAGAATCAAGCATTATTGAAACGGTATAGAGTCGAGAAAACTTGTTCAGACGACTTGTTGACTGATTTGCGAAAAGTTTCAGAAGCTGAGGAG
The DNA here is from genome assembly GCA_964351745.1 of uncultured Francisellaceae bacterium. Classification (GTDB taxonomy): domain Bacteria; phylum Pseudomonadota; class Gammaproteobacteria; order Berkiellales; family Berkiellaceae; genus CAYNJF01. Next base: position 12,444 of record CAYGPI010000060.1, on the reverse strand, counting down.
GTCGAACCTGTTAAGCGCTCAGGTAAAGGAAAAGCTAAAAAAGGTAAAATGGATGCTAGGAGCGAAGTCAAAGCGCTTCAAGAGCAAATGGCTAGATTAATGGCCATGCTTGATGGCAAAGCTGAAGAAAGTTCTGATTCTGAAGGTGAAGAAGAAAGTCTTGCTTCCTTGTCAGATCATGAGCAGTATGCCCAAAATGATGAAGATGAATACGATTACGAAGATGGTTTTGTTGTCAGAGACGCCTTCAATGTTGAGCCGGGGGCTCCTATTGTCGCTTTTAGCGCAGGTAAAGGCGGTGCTGGTGATGGTCGTGATGGACTGCGTACTTTCCAAAATCGTATTCTAGATATGGAGCGCCGTTATGGTGCTGCAGTTGGACCACAAGATAGTGGCTCATCATCTGAAGATGAAAGCTTTGATTCTGAATGCAGCGCCTCTGAGACTGAATATGATAGTGATTCTGAATCTACTGCAGAGGAAGCATCAACGTCATCAGCACCACGTCGAAGTGCCAGACTAAGAAAAAGGGCATAGAGGAGCCAAGTTTGACTTCATGTAAAGAGGGCAAAGCCCTCTTTTTTTGTGCTCATGTTTTTTGGGTGCTCTTTTTTGGTATAATATGCACTTGTTTTTTTAGTTGACCAGTTAACTTTCGAGGTTTAGGTGTTAGATTTTTTTAGGGAAAAGGCTTCGCAGTGTGTGGCCTTGATAAAAAGTAATTTATGGCAATCCCAGTTTTCTGCTTTCGAGCGTAGACTAGCTACGGCGGCCTCACCTCATCAAGTGCCTGAGACTATAAAGCATGTGGTTACACTAGAAAATCTTAAGGAAATATATCATTTTATTTCAGAGCAAATAAACAAGAATCCACATCAATTTGAATCCTTGCCCCCAGGTGAAGCTATACGTTTTGAGAAGACAAGAGGTAAGCTATTTAGAGATTGCCAGCTTTGTCGAGCAAAGGATGGAGAATATGCTTTATATCTTCAACCAGATGGGTATTTAAAAAATGGGCGCCGCTCTAAAGGCGAATCGTTAGGCTCAGGCTCCTTTAAAAAAGTTTTTAAAGCTTATAGAATTGATTTGCAACAGCCTTTTGCCGTTGCAGCAGCTACGATTAAAGGCAGCTTAAAGTCTGTTCAAGATGAAATAACGCAAGAAATTAACTTAACTAAAAACTTTGATAGTCGATTTGTCGTCCTGTCCCATAAGGGGAAGTTGTTTTTTCATCAGTCAGGAAATCAAGATGCCCAGGTGCAAGTGACCCTATTTTCACCTTTGGCGATTTCTAACTTAGGGCAATATCTAAATGATCATCCAGACCTAAGTTTAAAAGATCGAAAAAAGATATTTAATGACATTTTAAAGGGGGTTGCTCATCTTCATCGTCAAGGTTACGTGCATCAGGATCTAAAACTAGAAAACATCTTAATGATGCAAGAGTCTGATGGGAAGGTGAGAGCCAAGATCATCGATTTTGGCTTTATGCAGCAACACAAGGGGGAAGGGAAGCCTACAGCAACGCAAGGCTGTGCTTCTCCTGAACTTTTACGGCATATGCTACATAATCAAAGTCATTTTGATTATAAATTTCAAACTAAAGATAAAAAATCGTTAACTTGGTTATTGCATAAGTTGCCTATCTATAAGCAGTTAAGTAGACATGTCGATAAGCCTCATTTTAAAAATGACTCATGGGCACTTGGGCAGTTAGGGCTTGAGCTATATGATTTAGAGGACCAAATTAAACCTAAAAACAAAGACATCTTAGAGCAGAGTCACCCGATACTTTATAGTTTGTTAAGAAATCGACGACAAGATAGATTAACGCCGATCCAAGCCCTTGCTCAATTCAAAGTACCTGGCGGCGAAGAGATTTTAGCGCCACCAAGAATGTTGAAATGGAACTAAACTCAAAGAAGGAATATATCTAGTAGCATTGTTGTCATCATGTTTTCAAAAAGAGTATGAATGCTGTTTTTATTTACAAGGGTTACTGCATGCCAACACAAGAGCAAATACGCAAGTATTCATTAATAGGAGCACTCGTTCTCCCTATTTTTCTGATCGGAGCTGTTTGGCTCTCACACAAAAGCCCAGCGGCTCTGTCGCCACCACCCCACTATGATTTGATTTATTCCATTCCGGAGAATCATTATGAGCCAAAACGGCTCATTGAAGAAAATGGTAACCTGGTTATGACAACCAGTATAAGAGGTCCTAATGAACCAGTTGTAACGCGCGAGGATCCGAAACTGTATCGATACGATGTGTCCACTAAAACAGCCCACTTACTTGCGTTCGAAGTCAAGGAGCCATTGACATCTACTAAACATTTACAAAAAATGCGAGTTGAGGCTTCTCAAATCTCAGGCTTCATACCAGGAAAGGTTGCACCAGATGGATATGCTTATGAGCGTCGATACAGCCGTCACGGCTGGCTAGCCCCATTTCGAAGTTATAGCCATGTTCATCATACGATTGTTAAAGATAAAAATGTGCTAGTTTTTCTTCAAAACAGATCATCAGTCGAATTTATTGGTTGGATAGAGACAAAAGGACTCAATCATGAGTGACAAGAAGCAATCATTACAAGACGTTCAGAGCTTAATGAAGCAACATGGCATTAGTTTAGCAGAGTTGCAGGCTTTCATCAAAGAGAAACCAGCTTCAGAGTCTTCTCCATTACTGATTCAATTATTAGCCTATTTAGGTAGCGTTTTTGTTTTATGTGGGATTAGCGTCTTTGTTGGGATGGAATGGGAGAATATGAACTCAATCACAAGAGTTCTTGCGACCTTAGGGAGTGGTTTTGTCGCCTTCGTCATGGCGATACTCATTCTAAATGATGGTAGATACGAAAAGTTAATCACCCCTTTATTTGTAATCAGTGCTCTGTTAGAGATAGGGGGGCTATTCGTATTTTTGGATGAGTACTTTTCTTCCTCAGGTCATTGGGAGCATGCTGCCATGCTAGTTTTTAGTGCTGTTGGTCTTCAATTTGGACTTTTATTTTTATCATTGAGACGTGCGGCTTTACTCTTTGTGGCTGTGTTTTGTTGTGCTTGTTTTCTTGGATCATTTTTAGAGAATTTCAAGGTTGATCATGAGATCATTGTTTTAATTGTAGGGCTAGGGCTTGTCGTCACTGCTTGTATAGCTCAACAAACCAAATATTCAATGATAACCCCATTGTGGCATTTCTTTGGTGGTTTTATGTTTTTACATGGGCTATTTGAGCTAGTTGAGAAGTCTTTTGGCGAGATTATCTACATCGCTGCCAACATAGGGCTTGTCTATTTAAGTATCATGTTTAAATCAAGAACTTTACTTTTTGTCAGTATTGTCAGTTTATTCTCGTATATGAGCTACACCGCATATGAGCATTTTGTCGATTCAGTGGGGTTGTCTATTGCTTTAATTGCTTTGGGGCTTTTGTTGTTTGGTTTAAGTGCTTTAGGGGTTAAGATTAACCAGAAGTATATTAAGTCGAATTAGTGTTTTCACTAAATTGTGTATACTAAAACGACTTGATTTTTCCTTTGCTTAACTGATGTGTATCATACGCATTAGTTAAGCCATTGAAAACCAATTCAATGGGATAAAGCTTCCTGCTCAATTAGAGTTGACAATAATCCAAAGCTATAAATCTGGCGCCAGTATGCAGAAAGAGCTAAAGGAAAGACAGCTACTTTAGAGCCGAGGTTCACCTTGAGCTAATTTTTAATCAAGCCAAGTTTGTCAAGTTTACATTCAGTAGGGTAGACTCTACTTTTAATTATACGAAGATCTTGTTGTCAATATTATGAAAAAATTAGGTGAGTCCCTTTTTATATTCGTTGTGCTTTACTTTTCAATCATCATGTCTGCTTGGGGTGTGTCATTTAAGGAACCGATAAAGATTACTTAGTCAATGAGCAATACCAAGATTCAGATAATTATCAACTCCGACTAGATGTGTTTAACTATGGGGATAAACCTCCCATTCTGGAGTGGGCATCAAGTTTGTATAAACATGAATATACTTTAAATGGAAAAAAAGTACTAGAAATAGGCTCTGGTACCGGAGAGTTCTGGCGTTACATTTTGAGTGATGATAATTTCAGAGACGGTGATATTACATTAACAGACATATCTTCTGGTATGCTTAAAGATTGCGAAAATAACATAAGAAAGTCGCACGTTTCTTTAGAAAATAACATAAAAATCAAATATGCGTTAACCGATCTTGATGAATTGGAAAGCTATCCTTCCAATAGCTTCGATGTGGTGATAGCCCATTTTGTCATCTACCATGCACAGAACCCAAGAAAAGCACTTAAAGAAATACATCGTATTATAAAGCCAGGTGGTTTTCTAGGGCTTGGAATTGTAGATGAGAAATCAAGTGAAGGCTTATGGAAAGCTGGACATCAGGTAGACTCACGTATACCGGAACTTGGGTTCACGGCTGTATTTTGTGAAACGCATTTAGAGAAAGAATCCCTTTTGAAAGAATTTTCAAGTTGTCATACGAATTATTACAAAAATCGATTGCGTTTTAACAAAGAATTAATTGATGTGCCAATAAAATCACTTAAGTCTTCGCCTACAATTTCCGGTCTTGACTTACATGACAATGACTTTGAACAATTGCGTGAAGTTTTAAACAATCAGATTGAGAGGACCGGCGCGTTTGAATATGATTATCTTGCTAGACTTTATCTTTGTCACAAAAGAGATAGTTAGGTGATGTATAAGCCTGTTGGTTTATAGGTTGCCTTGAGAATGTCCCTCTCCAGTGAGTCATATTTGCTCAACGAAGAGAGAGACGCAATGAAAGCAAAGAAAGGGATAAATCAGCGGTGAAGTACCATCACAGTTAGGACTTAACAACACGATCCTTTATTATGACCTTATTGATTAAGCTCGCACGCTGATATGCGAGCTCAATTTGATTTATACCTTTTTTTGTTTCCAGCGCTTCGCCACCAAGAAGCCAATCAACATAACTTGGAGAGCCGGCCCTAGTGTTGAGCTAATGGGAAACCAGCCAAGACTTGGAATAAAGCACGCGGAGATTTCGCTTAAATGTAAAACCGAAAAAAGACCAGGAATAATAAAATAAAGCATCACGAAATAGAATATAATCGTGCTCGTTGAGCGCTTAAGGCTGGTGCTTAGTTGAAAGTAATGCGCTAAAAGACTATCTCTCACCAGTAGAAGCAGCATCGATATAGCTAAGATGTAAGGTCTAAAGGTGTACGATTTATCTAAAGCGTTGAAGTGAGGGATAAACTCTTGCGAGCCTTGAGAAGGCTCAATAACAAAACCATCCGTAAGTCCATAGCACAATCCTGAAATAAGGGCTAAGCCAAATGGCGGAAGCCATTTAGGTAGGCACTCAAGTGTTTTGATCATACCTCGATGCTTAAAGGCTGATATAAGATTGGTGTAGCGCAGCTTGGTGATGTTGTCTGATAGAAATCCAATATAGGTAAAAAAGACAGCTACAACGAAGCTTAGCAATAGAGGTGCATTAGAAAGTAACGGCTCTGCATTTAGTAGTGCTAGAGAATCGTATTGAATAAATCCACTTAGATATACCATCATATAAAGGGTAAATGCAGCAAAAACCCATGGTATATTTCTATATTGTAATTCAAGCCTCATGCTCCGATAAACAGCGACTAAACTCCATAAGCAAAAAAGGCACAAAGATATAATAGTAAAGGGTAAAATACTAAACTCAAAGCTGTGCCATTTAAGCGTTCCTTGGACTCTGGTGGCTAGGAGATAAGCATGGTTCGTGATATACGATCCAATGATGAGAGCTATGACGAAGTAGCCAAAAGAGCGGACTTTACTTTTTGTGGTTTTGACTAAAAAGCTAAAACTTAAGAATAAAGCAAGTGCATGGCTTAAAATAGCTCCAATGAGCAAGATAAAGGCTTTAAGGCCCAGTTGGGAGAACTGTGCAGCATGTCCAATCCAAATATAGGCTATGAGAGCCAGGCTGGCGCCATACCATGCAAAGCAAGTGCTGCCGAATAATTTTCCAAAACTCATTTGAAAGGGTGTTAGTTGCGAAGTTCTTTGCCAATCCCATGTGTTATTATTGACTTCGTCACAAATGGCATCCGAAGCACTGCGTGTTCCCCAGATAAAAGCGAAGAAGATATAGAGTAGAAGAGCCAGGTGTGCAGCGCTGCTATGATCTCCAACTTTGTAGGATAAATAAAGCACTGCAACCATAGCAATTGGAGTGATGAATAGTCGGTGAGGTGTTAATTCTAACCAAAAATTTCTAATGAGTTCCGGATTGCGCATCATGTGTCGTCACCTTCTTTCTGGGCAGATAAATAAACTTGCTGCATACTTTGCTTTTCAAGGCTGAAATGCTCGACAGGAATATCTAACTTGATGAGAGTTTGAAGAATTGTTTTACTATCTAAATGCTCAGCTAGGGTAACAAGAGCCGTTTGCTCTTGGCTTTCAATAATCGATAAACCACATGCTTCTAAGGATGTTTGAAAATCAGCGATTGGCTCATTTAATGTGAGCTTATAGACTCGTTGAGTGCTTTGATGTTGATCTAAAGCACATTGCTTGCGGATCTTGCCATTTTCAATCATGAGCATGTGCGTTGAGTAGTCTTCTAACTCTGATAGGATATGCGATGAAACAATTATTGTAATACCTTGCTTTTTTAAAGTAATGAGCATTTTAGATAAATCAAAACGTGCTTGTGGATCAAGTCCAGAAGCTGGTTCGTCTAAAATAAGCAGTTGGGGAGGCACAACAATAGCTTGGGCTATCGCCACTCTTTGACGCAAACCTCTTGATAGACTGCCAACAGTTTTGTCAAAATACTCCATAACATTAAGATTTTTTGCTGCAGTAACACACATTTCAGCTTGCTGATTAGCTGGAGCGCCGTGACTCATGGCTATGAAGGTTAACGATTTTTCTACGGTCAGTTCATCATACATACCGAAAAAATCTGAAAGGTAACTGCATATCTTATGTAGACCTCTTGGATCCTCTTCGACATTGATGCCAGCAATTGTTATCTCTCCAAGAGTCCAGGAGTCTAATGCTGCTAGGCATCGAAGAAGAGTAGTCTTACCAGCTCCATTAGGGCCTACGAGTGCTGTAATGGAATGAGGCTCAATTTCAAACGAAATGTCATGCAAAGCTCTCTTCTCGGGGTAGTCAAAACATAAATTTTTTACAGATATCATCATTATTGTCTCTTTGTTGCGTCTCAAGAGTTTATCAAACTTATACAAAAGATAGCACTTAGCTAAAATAACGATTAGTTATATTTCACGAATTAAAAAAAATCCTATAAACTGAATTAAATAAAAAAGCTACCTTGGGGTATCCTATGTCAGACATGGAAGATTTAGATAAACAGCTTGATGGCGATACGCTGAATAAAGATAAGAGCTCTCCTCCAAAAAATGTACTGGTTTGCGCCCGTTACGGTGCAGATCTCTTTTCAGATGTGGTTCAGGCATTACTAGCTTTTATCCCAAATGGGTTAAATGTAACTTATAATGCTACCTTAAAGAGGATCCCATTTGTTGGACCATTTTTTTGTCATCAGTGGGTAGAAGAAGTCCTAAAGATGGTGACAGGTATTACGATAGGTAAAGGACTAAGTCGTGATCTAGGGCGTTATGTTTTTTGGCCCATGGGATTTGTTTTGGGTATTTTCATAAGTTTGTTCACAAGAGATGAAACCTTAAAGTACAAGGGTAGCTTTGGCAAGGTAGTAAATCAGTTATCTGGCCAAACAATGCTTGGTGCTCTGGCTGGCGTGCTCTCACTCGTGATAGGTGTTTATACTCAAAGGGCATTAAGTTTAGAGCAATTACCTTGGCAAGTTTGGCTAGTTGCTATCTTAGGTGGTGGATTGGTGGGTATGACAGCCAAAACCATTATGTTATTAGCTCTAGAAGCTGTCACGAGAGCGAATGCAGCTAGCTCAAGATTAAATGCTAAACGTGCACAAAAACTAGGGACTTTACTAAAAAAACAACTTAAAGAAAAGACTTATCAAAAAGTCTACCAATATGCGCGAAGTATCATTGAGCAAAATAATGGGCCACAGCTTGAGTCAACATTAACCAGCTTCTTTGCCCATAATCATGACAATGTCTGTGAAACAACGTTTAAGAAGATCGATAGACACATTACTTATTTAACAGATAGAGCTATTCATGGGGATGTTGCTGCTTTGAAAAAGTTATTTAGTTTTTATCGTGATCAAAACCAAGGCAATGGTACCGTTGATGCTATGCTTGAAAGAATAGTCAATGCTAGAGAAGTCATTCTTTTGAAAGATAATGTTGATAATTTATATGATAGATGGGTCTATAGAGCTAATATTAGAGTCGCTGCATAATTAGTCAATCCAAGTATTTAACTTTCCTGTTAGAGCGTAAATTTGAGTATTACGCTCTCGCTCCCACTCAGAAGGTGGGAACTGGTAATGCCATTGTAAATACAAATCTTTTTCTTCGGAGCTTAGATTAAGGCCATACATATCTTGGTAATATAAGTAAGTTCTCGCTAGCATCCCACGGCTGTGTTTTGGTGGCTCTATGGTTTTAGTCTTATAGTCGTAGTTAAAATCGCATAAATGTTGCCCTTTAGACTTGGGCACTGTCCCTATTGTGTTTTTAATATTCAGACTACTAAGCATAGGCTCTTCTGGGACAATATTATGTAAGTCTGATTCTCTTTCAACGTAACCTTTGTCTTTTTCTCGGCAGCAGTTAATCCCTTTAAATGGACGTCCTTGGCCATTGGTGCAAATAGCTTGCTGGTAACATAAACGATCACCTGCAAGCCGTTTATTAGGGATAATGCCCATCCAGTTGACTTTGGTTGGTAGCTGCGGACACACATCACATTTTCGAGCAAAAACTGTATGATCCATTTCTATTGGTTTTTCACAGAAGAAAGTAAATGGATAATCCTCAAAAATAACTTTAGCTTGTTTGATGGCTTTTGTTCTATCTGTAATACCAATGGCTTGGGTGCTTAACAATAGAGTCAGCCATAAAAAACACAAAGACTTCACTCTTTAAGACAAACCAAGGTTATTGGTATCAATCAGTGCTTGTTCGATGGCTTTTGCGTTAAAACCATCTATGCGAATATCCCCAACATAAATCAGTGGGACAGTTTGCCCTTGAAGCTCTTTAAATCGCATTTTAGCATGAGCAGAATTCTCAATATCGCACTCAGAATAGTTAACAGGTAATTGATTTAAGAATTGCTTTGCCTGGATACAATAATGACACCAGCTTGTTGAGTAGATAACAATGTTCGTTTTGCTTTGGATTGAAGTATTATGAACATACTCGCAGGCATTAGCATTCATAGAAAACAACGAAAAGATAGCAATACTATAAGACAGTCTTTTTAATGCAAGCAATAGGCTGCTTTTGGTGAGCATAGGTGTCAGCATATAATAAGGGCTCAATGGTTCAAGAAGAAAGCTAGACATTACGCCAACAAAACTAGAATCTCAACTTAAAATTTGATTTGGAAAAGTGCGGATAAATACACTAAGTATCTATCCGCAGGATAAGTTAAAACTAGCTCAGAACATTTACTTCGGATGTCACTTGAGCCAGATGTTGCTCTAGAGCCGCAATTTCAGTTCCTTGGATTGTTCCTATGTTTTCAAAGACCACTTCAGTACCACCATGAAGCGTAACATGCACATTGGCATTTTCACCATTTTGATAGAAGCTTTGGACAGCATCATTAAAGCTAAGTCCTGCGACACCATCCGTTTCTTCTACGCCGACAAAGGTCAAAGTGTTGACGCCATCTAACGCTAGATCTTTAAGGTAGATAGTTTCGAGTGCGACCTCAGAGGCTTCCACAATAAACTCATCGATGCCAAAACTACCTTCCATGGTGACAATGCCGGTTTTACCTTCTGAAGAAAGAGTATTGTTGTTGGCATTACCAGTTAATTCATGTAAAGGTATAGTTGCAGTATCGACTGTATTAACTTCTAAGACAGCTTGGTCAAGTTGTAAAGACACACTGTCTTGCAGAGTATAGACAAAAGTCTCAGTTTCTCCTTCATGGCTATCATTAGCTTGGTAAGTGTAGCTACCATCTTGTTGCATTTCTAAAGTGCCACCTAGAGGCGTTGTGATATGTAGAGAAGTGCCGTCTTGCGGTACTGGAATGTGAACAGTCCAACCATCACCATCGGCATAAGCTCCTAGAGTGCCAAGCCCATGTTCCTGGATAAAGGCATCCGCATCACTTGTTTCAAAGGCTACCTCAATCACAGTTGTATCGTCGGTTGTAACATCATTATCTAAAACATTGTCAGAAACTTCACCATCAACAGGGTTCGCTGGCACGTAGCTCATATCATGGTTGGCAGCCATGGCTTGATAGCTCCAGCCTGCCTGCTGATTAAGTATGTTTGAGACGCTGTCTTTATCAATGATGCTAATTTTTAAATGGCCGGGTCCATTGGTGGAGAGAGAGCCATCATTATCAGTTATCTTGTACAAGATATCATCAATTTGGTCGCCATCAACCCCGTTTGCTGGCGCTTTGTATTGCCAATCACCCTGTACGTTAAGCATTGTAAAGAGGCCGCCATGTAACGTTGTCACGGTTTGTCCAATTGAACCGTTGGTTAGTTGCCCTTGCTCATTCACATACTGGAAGCTTACGATTTCGATATGGTTATCAGCACCTTGAATGTCGTTGTCTAAGACATTGCCAGAGATTTCTGGTGTCATGGCACCTGGTTCATACTCTAACTCTGTCCATTTCACATTATCAATAGCACCAGAGCCACCCAATTTAATTTCAACCTTATCTACATTTTCCAAGTTTGGATCAATGTCATGCAAGTTGATAGGGCCAATTCGATTAGCTTTTCTATCATAGAACTTCATATTGGAATAATCAGGATCAAGTTGTGCTAGTTGTAGCAAAGTTAAAGTGACCGTTGTATCACCAAAGAAAGTGATTTTTGTTTGGTTCACCTCATTCCCTTGTTGAATATCTACGATATCAAAGCCAAATGAACAAATAGTATCATCAAAGTTGAAGGTCATGGTGCCGGCAGGTTGATTGCCTTCATCATTAGGTGCTTGATCAATAATGCCGTCATGGTTCTTATCGGTTGGCTTTGTGCCATTTTCTTGGATAATAAAAAGATTTCCTAAATCTTCATTTTTGATGTTGCCACCTGCCCATTGTCCTTTAAACTCTAGATCCGGATCTGGGGTATGCTTTGCATTGCTATTAAAGATAACGCCATAGTCAGCACCTTTTGAGAAGTTGTTGACAGAAATCGTGACACCATGAGAGGCGACATATTCATTATCAATAATAGTGCCCGCTTGGAATCCTTCAAAGTCAATTTGTTTCATGATTTTAACGACGTCGCCAGTTTGTGGCTCACAAATTTCAGCCATATCATGAATGGTTATAGGTGCATCATCTTCTATTTTTATAGTTAGGATAGCTGAATCCTCGGATGCACTGTTGTTGTCAGCAATCGTGTACTGAAACTTCTTCAAAATGGAATCAGCGCCCTGATGATCGAAAGATCCAAGTAGGGTAAAGATGAATTGACCTGCTTCAATATTCTCATTTGGGATCGCTTGTGTATAAATCACAAGAGAGTATTGTTGGTTCTCAAAGGTAATCCTGTCAGGCTCTACAGTTTTAGTTGCTTGAGGATCTAGCTCAACGACATCAATGATGGTTGAGCCATGAGAGCCAAGATCATCATTGTCTAGGATATTACCCATGACGACTTCTGAGTCATTGGTCATATGAGACCCAGTCACTGGAATATCTGCTTCTTGAACTATCAGAGCATCAGGACCAGCACCTGGGCCATCGTCATTGGCATCAACCTCAGTGCTCTCTGTAATTTTAATTTCTTGCTTGCCTGATGCTAAATCCCCATCACCATCTTGGATTGTAAAGATAAAATCATCATGAATAGGCTCATTAGCAGGCATATGATTTAAATTAAATGGCGCCGTATATGTATAAGTGCCATCGACATTCATTTCGATGGTGCCACCTTGCGGGGTGGTAATGACTTGATTGAAATTTGAGATAACGACTTGATCGCCATTAACCATAGCGTCTAGACCTGGTTGGTTGCCGAGAAAAGCTTGAGCTTCGGCATTATCTGCAAACTCAAAGGCAATAGAGACCATGGCAAAGCCTTCATCATTGCCGATGTCTATGACGTTATCTTTGATGTCACCATTAAATTGAATGACTTCAAAGTTAAAGCTAATAGCATCATCTAAATTGCTTAAATCACCATTGACCTGTTGTACAGCTGGTGTGTCTCCTGGGTTTGCGAGTTCAGCCAATTCATCTAGGGCTCCTGCAGAAGCGATATCGACAGCAATGACATCCACATTATTATTGGCAATG
>CAYGPI010000059.1:0-18265 GCA_964351745.1 uncultured Francisellaceae bacterium | reverse complement strand
ATCTCTGCTAACCGGGCTAACCGCAGATAAAGAGCTAAGCCTTGAGCGCGACTGTTTCCCTAAATGGCTGAAAGATGGCAAGAATTTTGAAGTTATTTCAACAAAAGGGCCTTTTATTGACATTGGTACCCCAGAATCATTAAACAAAGCTGAATCTCAGATCCAACCCTTTCGCAATGATTTGCTAGAAAGCATAGAAGCTCTCTAGTTGAGCTCATTCTCCCAACAATGATCAGTCACTGTTGGGCGATGCTTTAAGATAAGCATCTGAAATTTAAGCATATAAACTAGGATAAAAAGAAGCTGAACAACTCAATTGTTTTTGTAACGCTAGCAAATAAATTGAATGAAAGTTATAATCTCTTATCTTCAATAATATGTTACCTTTATGACAAATTTATATTTCCAAGCCTACCCTGAAATTGAGCAACAAGAAATGAGTGCTATTACTCAATTTGATGATGAGCTTCAAGACAAAATTGCTCAACTCTTTCAAACCATGGAAGAAGGTGAAACCTGGTGTCTTGCAGGACCACAAGTCGGCATTCATTTACCTATTTTTGTCTTATCAGCATCCGATTACTTAGACAGTAAAGCTTGTTTTATCAACCCTAAAATCACGCATCAAGAAGGTGAAACGGCTTACACTTCCAATTGCTTGTATTTTCCAGGCGTTGAAACTGTCATTAAAAGACCAAAAAAAATAACAATCTCATATGTCGATGAAAAAGGTCAGCCTCAAGAAATGGTTGCTCAAGATGCTTTGGCTGCTATCTTGGCGTACCAAGTAGATTGCCTCCATGGCATCCTTGTCACGGATCATATGTCTAAGCTTAAAAAGGAAATCTTTTTAAAGAAATACTTTAAAGCGATGAGCCAACAATCATGTGGCCAAAGCTGCGATCACGCACATCACTAAGAAATTTTAAATTATGTATAGCTACCTTCATAAATACCATGCTGGAAATTTTGCAGACGTTCATAAGCATGTCACTTTGCTCGCTCTCGTGAACAAGTTGAAACAAAAAGAGACTCCTTTTTGTATCCTTGACGCTTTTGCTGGTGAAGGACTCTATGACTTAAGCTGCCGAGAAGCAAAATTAAACAAAGAGCATAACCAAGGGATCAAGCGTCTATTAGGGCACAAACTTGCGACTAAAAATCTCAATGAATATTTTGACCTTGTACAAGCGCTCAATGCAGACAATATCACCACTTACCCAGGCTCACCCGCCATCATTCTTGAGTTGCTTAGAGACCAAGATAGAGCGATTGCTGTCGAAGGTCATCCTCAAGTGTTTGAGACTTTGAAAAGTCATCTTGGTAAAGAAAAGAGCATGAATCTACATCATCGGGACTCATTTGAAGCGATGACTGCTCTTTTGCCTTTTAAAGAAAAAAGAGGGTTAGTTTTTATTGATCCAAGTTATGAAGTTAAAGCTGATTATAAAACGATCATCCTAACGATCCAAGAAGCTTGCAAAAAAATGCCAAACGCTATTTTCGCTTTGTGGTATCCCATTTTAAAAGAAAATTATCATAAAAATATGATAGATCGAGCTGTGAAAGCTGACTTTAAGAATCTCTGGATTTCTGAGTGGATGCCAACCAGTGAAGAAAAGGCTCAAGGGTTACTTGGTAGTGGCATGCTTATCATCAACAAACCATGGCAATTAGAAAACAGCTTAACGGCTACTTTTATCGAGCTTAATAAAACTGTCTTCAAGACAGGTCGCTGGTACCAAAAAACCTTGGTAGAAAACTAAAATTTCAATAGCTTAGAATACCTCAATCGCCTTTAGAGGCATCTCAGATCATGAGCTGCCTCGTTAATCTACCTACGATACTCACTTTCATAAAACTCAAGTTTATAATCCTTCGGGAAATATCTAAGCCTGCCATAGAGAGCCATGGCCACCTATCCAACCAAGACCACAGCTTATCAGAAGAAACTCTCGTTTAAGAATCAAGTTAGATAGAATAATAAGCAAGATAATGCCTCACAAAGCGAGTGCCTACCAACATGAATAAAAGATTTTCACAGATATTAGTTTTGCTTTTGATAAGCCTATTTGGGTTGATGCCATTGGCGCACGCCAAGCGCTTACACTTTTCAAATCATCACCATCAAAACGCTCAGCCTCAAATTATTTCTTGGGGAAGTAGCAATTTTTATCAGTCTAACAATGGTCTTCTTTTTGCCAATCATTACACCAAACAGACGATCCATGACTTTGCATCCTTGCTGCATCACAAAGGTATTCACCAGATCACGTTTATTCCCATGGGACAGCAAGGGGCTATTCCACATCATTTACGGGACTACGCCTTTTGGAAGCTTGCCGAGTATGGTGTGACAGTTCTTCATTACACGCCAAGCTCGGGTATCATTTATTGGGGCCAAAGCGCCTTCTACCAAGATCATGCTGGCAGAATTTATGCGACCCATTACACGCATCAAACCATTCATGATCTAGCACGATTGCATCATGCTCTTGGCTATCACTCTGTGACTCTCATTCCTTATGGTCAAGTTGGTGCTATCCCAAATCATTTAAGAGCAAAGACAATTCAAAGGTTTAATCAGTATGGTATACAGGTACACGCCTATACAAATCAAAAAACCTACACTTCAAAGAAGTCAAAGCAGCACAAAGCAAAGCCAGAAAAAATATTCATGGATCTGTTGATTGATCTTTTAGACAAAGATTAAAAAAGCCTCTTTAAAAGAGGCTTTCTTGAACTCAAACTATGGACGTCTGACTTTGATATGGCCAGTATACGGCGCTGCTGACACAGACGCTCCTCGATGAGGCGTCGCGGCTTCTCGTCGAAATGTTGGTGTTTCTCTATGAGATACAGCAGCTTCTCGCCTAAATGTTGGTGCTTCTCTATGAGGTACAGCAGCTTCTCTACGACCGGCACTAGGAAAATATGACCTTGCTGCAGGAGCCGTGTGGTGGTGAGCACCCACGACTACTTTGCGCGAAGGCGCAAAGGCACGTCCAAGCCCAAAACCAAATAATCCAGCAAGCCATGCATTATCATTTGATGGAGCCGCAGCTGGTATGTGCACAGGTGCCGGAGCCCCTATAACAGAAGCCTTGGCTACCTGACTTAAAGCCAATAAAAAAGCTGCCCCGGCAAAAATTGAAGGCACTAAAGCAGCCCCAAAGGTTGTCAAAGTTGCGATGCCTACCACTGTGAATAAAGCTGCTGAGCCTAAAAGTGAGCTTTTTTCCCTTCTTTGGGCTGGTGTCATGATGCGATCCTTATTATTTTTTCTATGAAAAACAGATATTATGACTGCAAGCGTGGCTAATCAACAGACTAAGAATAAAATGTATTGATTTCCAGACGAACGGCAAGTTATCCTAAATGTAAAAAGTCGCTTAACTAACGATTTTTAATCTACATCATACGTCGAAACTTGCCTTTGATATCTATGTTACAAGCTAAGAATTTGCTATACTTTCTCGCTTCGGAGAGGTGTCTGAGTGGTCGAAAGAGCACGCCTGGAAAGTGTGTGTACGTGAAAACGTACCGAGGGTTCGAATCCCTCTCTCTCCGCCAATTTTTAATTCTCGAAAAGTTTTTGCTAGATTTTCTCAGGTTAAGAAGATTCCTCTAAACCCCAGTATTCATAGACTTTAGCGCATTTTAGTCACGCAACACATGCGTACCTAGAGAATCACCAAATCACCCAAAATTCTCCCTTTCTTGATGAAGAGCCCCTACTCAGCATAGGCGTTTTGACAAAAATGGGGCTTAGTCATGGGCTATCTAAAAGAGGATATAAGGCAACTATTTGCATCCTGTAATTCAGGAACATATTCCATAACCTTTGGAGCTTGATTGATAGCAAGCATTGGTTGCAGGTCTTCATCAATCCATGTGCGTAAAATTAACCTGTCAGTTTCTGATATTTTCATAACTCAATGATCTCCTGAATAATAGGTTTGCCATATTCCACGCTACCTGCTTTGATGGTTAAATTGTCAAGAGGTTTGTAGTAGGAGCTGCTATGGGTATGGCCACATAAAACTAAGAAATCGATTTCTGGATTAGCTTTTGCTGCTTCCAGTAACACTTCACCTGTTATTTTTGAGGCAAAAAATGGTAAATAATCATCGCTGCTGATTTCTCCTTCATGCATACAGCTTTCTCTAAATGGTGGCACATGAACTAAAACAATAATTTTTTTTTGCGAATGTTGCTGCACTGCTAATTGCAGATTTTTCTTTAATCTTGCAGCATCACTATCAGCTAATTTCTGCATCGCATCTAGAAGCTGGTATTTACCAATTATGCTGCCTTCTCGAAGCTCTTGGATCATACGACTATCATTAAGCATAACTCTGCTATCCGCATAATTACCATAACGGCCATCAGCCCAGCAATCTTCTCCAAGCAGCAGAGTATCTTTGCTTAATTGCACTAAACCAGTTTCAGGCAACCAATTTACTGATGGACTTTCTTGGGATAACTGAGTAACTCTTTGTCTAACATTTTCAACGCTACTTTGATAATAATCATGGTTACCTAGAACAAAATAAATTGGCTTAGTGATATGTTGAGCCATTTCTTCAAGAATTTCAGAAATAGTTGGGGCCTCAGCAATATCGCCACTAATTAAAACCTCATTAGAGCCTGTGGCAACAACATCCTGATAGAATCTTTTTCTGTCAGTAGATTCTAAAAAATTCAAATGAATATCAGTAACCCATGCTAATCTCATGGCAGCCTGCTGATAACATTATCAAATACAAACTGGTATGCTTCATCAAAATCCCACTTTAATCCTGTTGGTAGCAATGCATGCATATCTGACTGGAAAGCTTGGTGATCACGTTTAAGCTCTAGGTTTTTGATAAATTCATCTTTAGTGAAATGAGACTCATCATTAGCACAGTATTTGGCAAATATCTCAAATACGCGGTCCAGATTGATCAATTCATTTTTTGTAACATACCACAAATCAAATAAATCCCGTCCTTTGCGTCTTTGGTAAAGCGCTCTAAGTTTTGTTGCCATTAACTCATCAATCTCAAAAGTTGCAATTTTGGCATTACCACGCCACCAATCAGAATCCACATTAAATTCTTCACTGCGTAATGGCAGCACTTGGAAATGCTCAGTGGTGTTGATTTCAATCTTGAGTTTTGCTGGCAGCTTATTGATTGCTTCGTATTTATAAATCAATTTAGCACTGCGCTGAGTAATTTTCCATTTAGGATCACCAAGCCAAGGCTTTAAGATTGCTCGTATGGCATCTATTGTTTGGCCGATGGAGTCCGCTTTTTTTTGGACAAAATCTATATCCTCACTATACCTAGAAGGAGGCTTCAGAAATAATTTGTTCAGTGCCGTGCCGCCTCTAAAAACTAAAACTTCGCTTACATGCGGATCATTATATAAATCCGTTAATGCTCTGCTTATTATTAAATCTTGCTCAACTTGAGCAGGGGTTTGCCATTTGACATGTTGCCGCCATTTTTCTATAAAATTTTCTGGTATCATAAATCACTCTCAAAATCAGTATTTTCAATAATTTTCCATTTTTTACATTTAGGATGTCCGGTTCTTGATATATAAGGCACCAGTGCAACATAAGGACGATCTAGGCCTTGTAGATATTCTGCAAGCTTTTGGATAATTTGCTCTTTCTTCTCTTCATCCTCAAGCACATCAATTCTTTCTAGCATGAAGCCTAGCCTTTGTATCTGGCAGACTTCTCCTAATTCTTCAGCAAGTGCAATGAGTTTATCCTCATCAATGCTAGGCGCAAGTTCAGATAAAACGGTAGCAATGTGGCTAATGCCGCCAGCTCTATTGCTGTATTTAAACAAATCAATTGCTAATAATTCTGGAGTAGATACTTTCAAGTAGCCAGTGCTAACCACAAAATCTTGTATTGGTAAATCTTGTAGAGAACCTTTATAAACAAGTTCAATAACCACATCACCAAATTCAAGGGAGTGTTTGATTCTCTTGTTAGTAATGACCTGGAAGCGTGCTGGTTTTTGATGAGTTGCGCCATAGAATAATCCAGCGCTGAGCAATCCAACATAATAATCGGCTTGTAGGTGTTGCATTATGATAGGCACCAGCTCTTCTGCGGGGATTGAACCGTAAGATTGATATTCAGGCGGTACAATGACATATAGCCCATTAACAGGACTTATAACCTTCTTATCTCTTTTTAATCGGTACAAACCAGATCTAGCAGAACTATCAGATAGCTGTAATTGCGCACGTATTTCCTCAGAGGTGAAGTGGCGCCTACCGCTAGCTCTTAGTTGCTGAATATATTCTGAAAACATGATATGTCCTAAAAGTGTTAAAAAATGCCACTTATAGGACATGGTATTTCAAGAATTAACGTCCGTCAAGGATTATTGTATGGCATGTCCTAAAAGCAGCAAATATCGTCACTATTAGGACATGCTACATTTTTACCTATTTTAGCAAGAGTGGTCAAGCGTAAAATCTGCATTGCCTATATTCTTGGAACTGTGAATGGGTAGACAAAGAATTATGGTTATTATGAGTTACAAAGAACGCGTTAACAGAGTTATTGATTTTATAGGCAAGCATCTTGATGAAGAGCTTGAACTAGAAGAACTGTGCCGCATCTCTTGTTTTTCAAAGTACCATTTTCATCGTCTATTTACAGCACATGCAGGTGTATCTTTGAAAAGTTATATTAAATGGCTGCGGCTTAAACGAGCTTCTCACCAATTGACTGGCAAAAAGAAGATACAATTATTAACATCGCTTTGGATACAGGATTTGAATCTCATGAAGCATTTAGCCGAGCTTTTAAACAAGTATGTGGCCAATCGCCAAGTGGCTTTAGAAGTAATGCCAATTGGAGAGCATGGGAAAATCCACCATATTCATTGCATATTAAAGGTAAAAAGATTATGACAATCACAATAAAAGCTCTGCCCTCAAGAAGATTGGCAGTGATGGAACATCATGGCGATCCTATGTAATTGTCCATTACGTTGGATAAATTAATATCATGGGCCAAAGCACAGCCAATTAATTTAAAACCAAAGGCAGGCGAAGCATTTGGGTACGGATACGCCGATCCTCGAGAAACTCCACCAGAAGAGTGGCGATTTGATTTGGCTCTTACTGTGCCGCAAGATTTTAAATTGAGCGATGAAGTGATCGATAGAGAGTTACCCGCTGGTAGATATGCGGCTACGACTCATAAGGGATCATGCGATAATATCGGCGATACAATTTATCACCTATATCGTGATTGGCTCCCAGAATCTGGTGAGGAGTTAGGCGATTTACCATGTATCTTCTGTTATCATAATTTTGATCATGAAGTCGCAGAAACAGAGCTTCTAACAGAAATCTGGGTGCTGCTTAAGTAAGAATATATTTTTATGATATGTCCTATTTGTAGCATTTATTGGCACTTTTAGGACATACTATATATAAGCTTATTGCACATTTCCCACCCAGATTGGAGAGCTTTATATTGGTGGATACTAACCTCCGCCATTAACTTAAAACAAACTTTCATATGCCCGAGATGGCATAGCCTCAAAAGCCTAGTATCTGCTGGCTTTTTTGCCATTTTCACTTGACTTGCTTTCTCTAAAAACACTCCGTTTTTCTCTGATTTTTCTCCTATATATGCCCCATTCCAGAAAAACACCGTACTTGGAAAAACGAAGTGCGGAGCTTTTAGTCATGGGAAATCAGGGGCTTGGCAATTGACCAGTTCGCACCAGTCTATGCATGTCATTGTCAACCAGTAAGCTGGCGCAGCACATTATCGGCGGCTTTGATAACAAACCTTGCTTTGTATGCTTTCTTGCTTTCATTCCAAGGAACGGGGGGTCTTCTGAAAGACCGAACGTTTGTTTGAGTTTGTTCGCCAATTCCTGCTTCTGCTTTTTAACACGATCAGTGACATCTTGATCTTGCCAAGAAATACTGACCCCTGTTGTGGTGAGAGAACGTAACAATGTCCAATGCAGTGTTGGCTTGCCGGAATTTTCGTTCTTCATCTTCAGGTGCTCAGGCTCCAGCCGTTCTTGAACCTGTCCGCACGAAACCAACAATATTTCTCTTTCGGTAAATTCGTATATAAACTGTTCCCAAGTTGCACCTGCTGGTTTCGGGAATTGATATTCTGATCCCGGCTTGGCTGATTTTGGCAACACCGCTTCCAGCGAATTAGAGCGGACTGCGTCTAGGGCGTTTCCTTCGCACTCAATCTCCCCTGAAAACGTACAAAGCTGGTCTGTATTCACCACACATTCGAGCATTCCCGCACCGAGAATTTTCTTAAAAGGTGGAGCAAGGGCGATCGATTTTTGATGCTTGGTTGTTAGAACAACACTACATCCAGCATATGGTGACGTATTCTGATTTTTTATTGCAGCTTGGTCCATGTCAGGTCTCTTTGCAGACTAAATTTTTGTTTTTCCTTTGGATCATGACAAATCATATGCACCCACCCATTGCCAAAAAGTTTTTGCAGGATGGCTTGCCCCTTAACAATGGGATCAATATGTGTTTTGGGCGCATAGACAATTACGGTCAGACGCATCGGCTTGTGATAGGCTTCCTCATCAGATTTAAAAACGGATTGAAGCGGCAGGCCATGCATCAAATCGCTGGCATTCCCCTGCATGATACCGATTTTACCAGTGATATTTTTGGTAATTTTGCTGCCACCGCCAAATGCTACGTTATCAAGTGTTGAGAACAAATACTGAGCGTTGATCCATTGAGCAACGACCATCGGCGCTGTTAAGATAGTAGTCAGTGAAGAGCCATCTTGATCTTTTTCCCATTCATAAGAATGTAAGAACGAGCGGCCTTCCAGGTTGATGTTTTTTGTTAGTGATCGAGGTGCAGCAATAAAGGCGGCGTTTCTAGCAAGTCCCCATTCAGGGCGCACCTGTGCCCAGTCTTGAGCGCGTAGTGCTGTTGCATTTTGTGCTTGAGCTATGTTTGTATTGACGCCCATTTCATGCGCACGCCAAAAGCTATTCTCATTCCTAGCGAGTTGTAGAGCGTTTTGAAGATCTAGCAGCTGATCGGATTTTTCTAACTCAAGATCGTGAGCGTAAAATTCCACTTCATCAGTCGTTGTATTATGCTCGGCAGCGATGAAAAGTGTATCCTTTGGAACATGTATCCCCTGTTTAGCAAGTGACTTTCTGACATCTGCGTTATTTAATATTGATGCCAGAATGCGTGCATTCGGAGCGCCATGCCGTCCACCACAAGCACCGCAATCTAGTGCCGTAGCATAGGCATTATTTTGCGTTGTACTGCCATGACCGCAGAACACGACTAAGGGAGCAAAGTTTTCAGTAAGCCCCATCATCTTTATAGCACCCGTCCCGTAAGCAACCTGTTGTTCAAGGGGGATAGCTTGGGTATCAGGTGTCAGGGTATAGCTAGATAAGATGGATTTTTTTAGTCCAGATTGAATTTTTGCCGCTGCCTTTGGCGAAAAACTTCTGATCCCCATCCAAATGCCATTACCAAGCCCCATTGCTTCAACAAGACTGAAAGGTGTTGTGAAAGTATATTTGACCGATTGATAAAGCCTTTTAAGACCTTGCAGCTTGTTATGATCTTGCCTACAAGATTGATGTGAGAAATTTGGGTGCTCAATAATTGTTTGAGCAGGCTTAAGCAGAACTGGGCACGAGGCGTGGCTTTCACCAGTTACGGCGTTTTTAATAGCAACAGGCACACCAAAAAAACCTGCAAAACCATAGGTCTCATAATCACCTTGAGCCTCTAACGCTCTGCGAAAAGGCTCTGAGCGGACATCTATGCAAAAGACCAACTGCGCTTTTGATCTGCTGATTGTCTTCGGTTGCTCTATATTTATAACTTGCTTGAGCAAGTCCAGTTGGTAAGAAGATTCACTCGCAGTCATATTATCGCAGATGACTGTAACGTTGGCATTTTTCAAAGCATTGTGATGCCACTCGATCAAGCCCTTGGCATCGGGCCAGATAAGACAGGTGAGAACCAGTCTAAAGGCAAGATATTCGCTTTGTGTGACTGTGTGGGAGGTCGCTGTATCCTCAGCATCTGCCCAACTAGTGCGGTATTGTATATACGCAGACCAACCGGAAAGCGTTGATAACATAAGCGTTAAAAACTGTTCTTGCTCATTAGCTGGTATACCAAGGTGAAGAAGTGCTTCAGCAATAATCATCTCAGGCTTTTGTGGAAGATTTGCAAGCCATTGAAGTTTTTGAGGATCAATCTTATGAATCTGTTCATCGAATTTTATCAAAGATAAGGTGCTTTTCAAAAACCCTTGATGACGCAGTGGCATATGAATGGTTGATTGCCCTTCGTCAAAAAAGGCTTGTAGCCATTTAATACATTCGCGATTTACATGCTGCATACTTTCAGGCATCTCTTTTTGCTGAAAATAGGCCTGCGCCTGTTTAAGGCCCTCTTCAAAAGACAAGTCTTCAAAGCCCGCGATCGGATTAACTGCGATCAGGTTTTTGAGTGGCCAGAATGGGGCTACTTTAGACCAGCTAGCAGCTATGGCCGCCTCTAGTGAGTGACTATCATTAGCTGGGATTGTGGTCATAGCCGCTTGTCTTATGTCCTTTTTCTTCAATGCTTTCATGATAAACCTCTTAAAATTGGTAGTGATTACGGTGGGCTGTAACAGTTTTTGGGTGTGGCTGGCTGGCATTTAGCATGCGGACGTATGTCTTAAGCATCCAATCGGGAATTGCCTTACCCTTGGGTTTTTGAGCAAACAAATGGCCAAGCCATGCCACAATCAAGATAACAAGAGCAATAATATGCAACACATTGAGAGGCTGAAGATGTGACATGCCAAGCGGTGCTAAGACACTTTCAATCAAGTGCACGCTCAGCCCATATAAGGCACCCGTTACCAAAGTGGCAACTAAGGCCTGCGGAAGCTTAATCGCAGATGCTCCCCGAACAACCGGCAACGCAAACTGCGTTCCTGTAATTGTCGCAAGTGCGATAAGAAATAGCGTAGTGTCGCCTGCAAATATGTTTTTATCGCTGGTAAAAGTGAACAGATACGCTCCAGCAAGACCGCATATGAGGGCCGCAAGGAAGTCTTTAAATGATGGTGGATAGTTGAGATCAAGGCGCTTTTCTTGTACCGCTGATCCTGAAGCCAGAAACAAATAAGCTTTAAACAGCCCATGCCAGCATAAATGTGCCACGGCAGCAGGGAAAAGACCAAGGCCGCATTGTGCAATCATGAAGCCCATCTGGCTCATGGTTGAACAAGCAAGCATACGCTTAATATCGCTTTGCATCAGTTTCCAAAGCGTGCCAAGGATGGCTGTGACAATTCCTGCGATAAAAATAACACTTAAGACAGTTGATTGCTCTGCAATCATTGGTGAAAAGCGGGCGAGTAAAAAACCGCCGCCATTCACAAGACCAGCATGCATCATGGCGGATACTGGTGTCGGGGAATTCAATGAGCTGGTTAGCCAACGATGAAAGGGCCAAAGTGCAGATTGGGTCATCGCAGCCAGTAAAATCAGAAGAGCGCTTGTAATAAGCCATGGGGTTTCTATGGAATCGCTGGTTATCTCTTGAATAGAGGTTTTGCCAGTTACACTATAAAGGATTAGAAAAGCGCCGCTTAATAAGGCAAAACCCAAGCCAAAGTGTTTAAGCGCCAACAAAGAGGATTGTCTTGCTGCCCTCCATTCTTTTTTATGCAACATTAAGCGCACAAGAAAGATATTGCTCGCTGCCCATGATCCCAGCATCAGGAGCAAATGATCGGCGCTGACAATAATAAAGACCGATAAGACCATTGCGAACAAATGACCGTAAAAAACCTTTTGTTTTCTGTCACCCTTAAGGTACCTAGATGAAAATGAGGCAACGCAAATTGCGACAAAACCGACCAGCCCCATCATGACAAGGCTTAGATTATCAATATGTAGGAACGGCACTGGACTAAGCATGCTTACCTCTTTATTAGAAAATTAATCACTGTTGACGGAAGATATAAGATAATCTAATATAAGTGAAACGCTTAATTCTTATATTAACTATTAGGTTTTCTAATAATGTCTTTTGACGCTTTAACGCTGGAATGTTTTTTGGCTGTCACAGAAGCAGGTAGTTTTACGCGTGCGGCTGAGAAAGTATCCCGTACACAATCTGCGGTTAGCCAGCAAATCACCAAACTAGAAAATCAGATTGGCAAACCGCATTTTTTGCGCGGAAAGAATCTAACACTGACATCAGAAGGCGAAATACTTCTGACCTACGCTCGCAAAATCATTCAGCTCAACCGTGACGCCATGGACCAGTTCAAGCAGCCAGAGTTGCAAGGAGAAGTGCGCTTTGGTTTGCCCGAAGATTTTGCTAGTGTCTTTTTATCAGATGTTTTAAGCGAATATGCTTCTATTCATCCCCGTATTCTTCTCAATGTAGAATGCGATCTGACTTTAAATCTGTTCGACCGCTTCAAGAAACAAGAGTTTGATCTGGTTCTTGTAAAAATGAACAGACCGGAAGACTTCCCAAATGGTATGGATGTCTGGTCAGAAGCTCTTGAATGGGTTGGGAATAAAGACCTTTTTGAACATGAGGATCAGCCTGTTTCTCTCGTTTTATCTCCCCAGCCTTGTGTCTATCGTGCTCGCGCCATCCATGCACTTGAGACAATGAAAAAGAAGTGGCGGATTGTGTTTTCCAGTCACAGTTATGCTGGGACTGTTGCTGCTGTTAAGGCTGGGATGGGCGTTACCGTTTTGCCACGTAATATGGTACCTAATGAGCTGGAAATTATCAGAACTGGCAAAGGCATATCTAATCTTGATGACACGCATATATCTTTATTGAAACACCATGATAAAAATATAGCGGTTAATTCATTTGAAAAATTCGTTGTTGATAGATTAAAGCCGTAAAATAAAGGGCAAGCTATGAAAAGAAAATGGATGATAACGGGCGCAATATTGTCAGTATTTTTAATTGGCAGCGCTATGATAGGACCGATTATGAGTGATGTCGAACGACCTAAATATGATGTGACTTCATCTTCCGGCAATATAGAGGTTCGGGAATATGCCCCTATGGTTGTCGCAGAGGTTGCCGTCAGTGGGGTCCGAAAAGAAGCTATTAACGCGGGCTTCCGGATTTTAGCCGACTATATTTTTGGCAACAATATAGCAAAACAAGACATTGCTATGACGGCCCCGGTTCAACAGCAAGAAAGCACCGAAATTGCCATGACGGCACCTGTACAGCAAGAATCTTCAGGTGATGATTGGCGAGTTAGTTTCGTGATGCCCTCAGAATACAACATAGAAACACTGCCTGAGCCAGTCAATGACCGTGTTACACTTAAAGAGATTACAGCCAAAAAGTATGTGGTTATTACATTTTCTGGAACAAACTCAGATTCGAATATGGCAGAGCACGAAAAAGAGCTTATGGAGTATGTAGAGGCAAACAATCTATCAGTTGTCGGCCCTATGAAATACGCTTTTTATAACCCACCTTGGACACTACCGCCCATGCGCCGCAATGAGGTTATGATTGAAATTGAGCAGTAAAAAAATTAGTTTCCAATCAATCCCAAACAAGGATTCGAACGAACGATTAGTACAATACTTTCATCACTGTGATTTCAAATAGCCGAGAACAAAAATCAAACCAGCATAAAGCGTTGCAACATAAAACTTGCTTTTCATTGTTTTCAGGGTGATTATTTGTAGCAACACAACGATAGATGTAGAAGATTCGAACCCAAAGGGGGTTTAATACACCCCCAATTTTTCAACTTCGAAAAAATTTGAGTTTCCACCAACAATGGGATCTCTATTCTCATGAGCACAACATTCATAATCTGCAATTTTCAAAGTTCTTAAACCTATATGCTCTTCGATATACCTAAACCGGTTAAAATTAGATTTCATATTGCCCACCCAGTTTGGAGAGCGCTATATCTAGGGATACTAACCTCCAGCATTTTTTGATGAAGAGCCGTACTCATTCGCCTCCTCCAATGATTCTATCGATCCCTAGAGAAGCTATAAGTTCATAGTAACCAATCACAATCATTGCAAAAACGACTGCAATAATAATGAGTTCGTGTTTATAACCATGTTTGTGGAAGAGCTTGCGCTCACTATGAGAAAAGATATCCATCATCTCATCCCCAAAACGAATAGAGAGAAAGGTACCGAATCCCGATAACAACACAACTCCCCAATAAGGATATGGAGTCGTCAAAATAGCATAAAACACCTTAGTTAGCGGAGTGGTATTGTAATATTCAGGAAAGTAGATAAACGACATAACATTTATAGCGATAGCTATTCCCCATACAGCTATTTCTGATAACACCATACGAACACCGAATAAAAGCCTAAGAGGGAAATCCAAAAGAAAACCTGCATCCGCAATAGGGGTACATAAGACGAAAAAACTCCATGTCAGTAAAGAAGCCATACCACTAGTCGCTACATCATATTCCATATTTAAATAAGTGAAATATCCAGCCACGACTAGGCATAATAAAGTAAACTTAATGACAAGCTGTTTTTTGGGGTGCGAAGTTTTCATTTGCATACCTTATTCACTCTCCACATCAGCATAAATTTTTGCTGGATTTTCTAATATAGATAAGGCTTCTATAGTGCCATAAAATTTACCGCACGACTCTCGCTAGTTTTCTGAATAATATTTTTCCTTGTTATACCCTAACCAAGAGGTATGATACGAGCTATTCAATCTAACTTTGAAAAAAAATCATCATTAACCCTAAAATTTAGATTATATCGTTATTTAAAGAGGTAGCATATGAGCTCATTACGAATTATTCTAGGCGATCAGCTTTCTCATACGATTTCATCCCTAGAAGATTGCGACAAGTCTAAAGATCTTGTGCTGATGTGTGAAGTATGGGAAGAAGCAACTTATGTTAAACACCATAAAAAAAAGATCGCCTTTTTGTTTTCCGCTATGCGTCACTTTGCGCAAGAACTCACAAAAAAAGGGTATCAGGTTGTATATACAAAACTTGATGATAAAAATAATGCAGGCTCTTTCAAAGGTGAAGTTGAGCGTACTTTAAAAAAAAACACCATCGATCAAATAGTTGTCACACATCCAGGAGAATATCGTGTTCTCGAGGACATGAAAACTTGGGAAATCCAATTTAAAAAACCTGTAGAGATTAGATCGGATAGTCGCTTTCTATGCACTCTTGATAAATTTAGGTATTGGGCTCAAGATAAAAAACAATTGCGCATGGAATTTTTCTATAGAGACATGCGAAAGCATTACAGCATTTTAATGGAAGGAGACAGCCCACTTGGTGGTCAGTGGAATTTTGATTCTGACAATAGAAAACCTCCAAAAGAAGGACTTGAGATTCCAGAGACTTATTCCCAAAAAGTGGACAGCCTTACTAAAGAAGTTTTAGAGCTCGTTGATAGAAAATTTTGCGACCACTTTGGAGACCTAGAGCCTTTCCATCTTGCCGTCACTAGGAGGCAAGCTTTGCAAGCATTAAAGCTATTTATTCAACAACGGCTCCATCATTTTGGCGACTACCAAGATGCCATGGTGGAAAATGAACCCTGGATGTATCACTCGCATATTAGCTTTTATTTAAACTGTGGCTTACTGATCCCCCTAGAATGTATTCATGCTGCTGAAGCCGCATACCATGATGATGAAGCTCCTTTAAATGCTGTTGAAGGGTTTATCAGACAAATTCTTGGCTGGAGAGAATATGTACGTGGTATTTACTGGCTTAAGATGCCAGATTATTCAAAACAAAACTTCTTTCAAGCTAAACGTGATTTACCTAGTTTTTACTGGACAGCCAAAACTTCAATGAACTGTTTACATCAATGTGTTACAGAAACCAAACACAATGCTTATGCCCATCATATCCAGCGCTTAATGATTTTAGGGAACTTTGCCCTTCTAGCGGGCATTGACCCAGACCAAGTTAATGAATGGTTTATGATTGTTTATGCAGATGCCTATGAGTGGGTAGAGCTACCTAATGTCTCCGGGATGATTTTATTTGCTGATGGTGGATATTTAGCGAGCAAACCTTATGCCGCAGGGGGCACTTACATCAATAAAATGTCTGATTACTGCAAAAACTGTAAGTACCAAGTCACTAAAAAAAATGGTCCAACTGCTTGCCCTTTCAACTATCTGTATTGGGACTTTTTAAGTCGCAACAGGAAAAAATTAGAGTCAAATCATCGCATCCGTATGATGTATAAAACCTATGATCGTATGGATGAAGCAAAGAAAATAGCTATTGAATCTGATAGCCAGCAGTTTTTAGATAGTATAAAGACCTAATTATAGCATTTAAAACTAGGTGAAAACATACATTAAAAAATTGCCGAACGGTGTCTCTAATGAAGCACTCAATGAAAATGACCCTATCAATGCCTAAGAGGCATCGATAGGGCGTCTCAAACTGTCTGACAGCTTATCACCTCAAGGGCATGATAAGCGTTTTTAAGTTAAAACTAAAAATCAGTCCATTTCTTCAAGATCGGCTATTTCAATGCTTTTAATCACAACAGGACTACTAGGAACATTTTGATGACCATGCTTATTGCCTGTTTTTACTTTAGCAATCGCCTCAACAATATCTTGCCCTTTTGTGACTTTTCCAAAAACACAGTAACCCCAACCATTCGTGCTTTGATTTTTAAAATTTAAAAAATCATTATCAGATAAATTGATAAAAAACTGAGCACTTGCAGAATGGGGATCGCTTGTGCGCGCCATGCTAATCGTCCATTTTTGATTGGTCAAACCATTATCTGCTTCATTCTGAATAGAGGCTAGCGTCTTTTTCTCATTCATATTCGCGTCTAAGCCACCGCCCTGAATCATAAACCCATCAATCACTCGATGAAAAATAGTATTCTCATAGAAACCTTGATCCACATAATCGATAAAATTTTCAACCGTGGTTGGCGCTTTGTCATGATTAAGCTCGACTTCAATATCGCCTAAACTTGTATGAATGATGACATGACTTGTATCATCGAGCTCTGCTTGACTTGCAAAAGAGCACATAAACAATCCTGTCATAAGCACTATCGATGTAATGACGCTTAATTTCTTGAAGCTATTTAACATAATGTGTCCTTGTTCAATTGATTAAATAAATAAGGGTTAGAGCACTCTATAAGTTGTCTCTCCACCTTATCTCTTTTAAGTCCCACTTAAAATTAAGATATAAAGTAACTTAACTTGAATTGAAAATAAAGCATTAGTTACCACTACCCTGCGACAAACGACACCACCGCCTCATAGATAATCTTTTTATCGTTTAAGCTTACCTAAATCTTGACAACATGGTAAACTTGGATACTATATTACACAGATACATAAAGATGGCATATCACTCATGTGGACTCAAACTCACCAACAATTTTATCCAAACTTACGTGCAGAGCCAATTTGGCGGCGATGGGCAGATATCAATCGTTGGCCACAGTGGCACGAAGGTTTGGAGTCCTGCCAGATCCATGGACCTTTTGAAACTGGTCATTATTTTATGCTTAAACCCAAAGGAAGATCTGCCGTCAAAATTAAGCTGGTAGATGTACAAAAAGGGCGATCTTTTACGGACTGCACTCAGTTCTTTGGTGCAAAGATGTTTGATATCCATACGATGGAAGAAAAAAATGGCGGATTGCTTATCTCAAATAAAGTGATCGTCACAGGCCCGTTACAATGGTTATGGATAAAACTGGTTGCCAAAAAGGTGGCTAACAGTATTCCTTGTAAAATGGACGCGCTTGCTGCATTAGCCACCAAAGAGAATTATCATGACTAAATCAACATTTGGATTTGAAGCCCCAGAAGACAGCCCTGGGTTGCTGCTTTGGCAAACCACGATGCGGTGGCAGCGGCTCATCAAAAAAATCTTAGAGCCTTATGATCTGGCGCATGCATCATTTGTATTGATGGCCTCCATGCTGTGGTTTGATGAGCAAAAGACCACGATCACGCAAGCCGAACTAATCAAAATGTCTCATTTAGATAAAATGACTGTTTCTAAAGCTCTAAAGAAATTAGCCCTTCAAGGTTATGTCTTTCGTCAGGAGAGTAGTCAAGACACTCGCGTTAAAACCGTCAACTTAATGCCCGACGGCAAAAAACTCATTAAAAAATTGATCCCTTTAGTTGAGAATCTTGATTCACAGTTTTTTGGACTGCGAAACAAGCGAGATCAAAA
>CAYGPI010000058.1:0-18405 GCA_964351745.1 uncultured Francisellaceae bacterium | reverse complement strand
CTCCAACAGGTGTATCAAGCGATAAAGTTTTTTCATTGAGTCGCAAAAGACGATTGACATCTTCAGGAGCTGCATTAGAGGCAGCTGCAATTTCATCTATGGTCGGTTCATGATCAAGTTTTTGAGCTATCTCCCTTCCTTTTCGTAGGTAAATATTCATTTCTTTAATTATATGAATTGGTAAACGAATGGTTCGAGTCTGATTCATCAGTGCTCTTTCAATATTTTGTCTAATCCACCATGTTGCATAGGTTGAAAACCTAAACCCACGTTCTGGATCAAATTTTTCGACAGCACGAATTAACCCAAGATTACCTTCTTCGATGAGATCAAGCAGAGTGAGGCCTCTATTAAGATAGCGTCTGGCAATCTTTACAACTAATCTTAAGTTGCATTTGATCATATGGTGCCTGGCCTTTGCGTCACCTTGCTTCGATTTTCTTGCGTAGTAAATTTCTTCATCCGCAGTCAGCAAAGGAGATGTGCCAATTTCTCGAAGATATATTTGAGTTGCATCCAAATCGCCAGATGAAACTTTTTTAGAAAGCTTACTCTTTGGTAAATTTTCATCTGTCTGCGATTTTGCACTGCTTATTTTTGATGTATGCTCAGAGAAATCGATTGGGCCATTCCATGAAGTTTTCATAAGTTGATATCCCTAGTGTTTTTATAAATTGGTTGCTTATGAATCTATATGCACATTGAATGCCTAATTCTATTTATTGATTAAAAACAATGAGTTTGGGAAAAAAGGTTGATGCTTGTTTGATATTAATCGGCTACACTGTAAAACAAATTGGCAGCAATAAATTAGTTTGTTAGCTTGTTTTTGACAGTCATTTCTTTGTTATTTCTAGGACTTGAAGAGGATTAAGGATAATAATGACTAGAGCAGAATTAATAGAGGTTCTTGTATCAAAGCAGCCTCACATTCCTGTTCGCCTGATCGAACTGGGCATCAAGCATGTTTTTGAAGGTATGGCTGAAGCTCTGGAATCTGGGCATCGAATAGAAATTCGAGGTTTTGGCAGTTTTTCGCTGAGATATCGTCCTCCAAGAGTTGCTCGTAATCCTAAAACAGGGGACGTTGTTCACACCGATGGTAAGTTCGCTCCCCACTTTAAGCCAGGTAAGGAAATGCGAGAGAGAGTTAATGCTTCAAAAGAATCTTTTTCCATCCAGCAATGATTATTGCGCAGCACTAGCAGCTAGATTAAATCAAGCTGCTATGTTTTTCTTTTCTAAATTATTGAACATTATGTCTTAATCTCTGGTACAACTTTTTAGCCCATGGTAAGCTAAAAGCCATATTTTTTGATCATGAAATAAGTTTGTGATCAAAGTTTTGGGTAACTCGCGGCTGCTCTATTTTAAAAGAATATGTTGAGAACAAATATGAATATATTAGGCAAAACAAAAGCTTTAACCAATCAGTCCATACCAATGGTTTGCTTGGGGTTAGGATTATCTTTTTTTAGCTCATATGCTAATGCAGCATTTGAGGTGATTGATGAACCATCTTACGGCAACGCACAAAACGAAACTTTTAGAAGAGCGATTGATAATACGGAGCCCTTAGATAGCTCTGATAGAACGTTCTTATCTAGAGTCGATCAAAAAAGGGTAGGTCAACGTTCTTATTGGAAAGCACAAATTGCGCGTCCGACCACTAAGTTGAAAATGGTAACCAATGAAACCACAGGGGTTCCAGGTCAGCCAGCTACTCGAAATACAAATGAAGATACTTTCCATGTTGCTTTAGGCTTAGGCTATAAATGGATTCGTTGGGCTGTAGAGCTTGAGTTTTTAATTTCAGAAACTTTTGACTATAGAACTAATCCAGCTTTAGTTAACCCAGTTTTTGTTCCACCTGGGGTTGGTGCAACAGCTATCCAATTAAAAGGGGTTGTAAAACCTTGGGCATTCTTTGGAAATATTGAATATGAAGTGCCTACGTTCTTTGATTTTGTGCCTACAAGCTTCCATCCATATGTCAATTTGGGTATAGGTACAGCGGTTAAGACCACAGACTCACAGACATCAACATTAGGCGGCGCTGCTCGTCAAATTAAATCATCTCGCTCTAATGACTTTGCTTGGCATTTTGGGCTTGGCTTAAAATATCAAGTAACGGGTAATCTTTTGTTAGATTTTGCTTACAGATGGATGGCATTAGGTGATGTTAAATTTGGCCAAATTGAAGGGTTGACGCTTAAAGCAAGAGATTTAGATACAAATGGATTCTATTTAGGCCTAACTTACCAAGTATAAGCCCTAAGCCCTAAGGATATGGACATGAAAAAGAGCTTTAAAGTTGCTAGCGTAGTTGTTGTCGCAAGCTTATTAACAGGCTGTGGGTTGAAAATGCCCCACTGGTTTCAACCTGACGAAGATGAAGATAACGTCGTGCACAGGGTTGGTAATAAAGTTTTAGAGAATGTTTATATAGATGCCGAGGGTAGCTATGACATGGGGGAGGTCTTTTATAGAAAAGGAACTCCCGCAGATCTAAAAATAGCTGCGCACTATTTTCTTAATGCCGCCGATGGGGGCGTGCCAGGTGCACAAGCTCGCTTAGGGCAGATGTATTTTGAAGGCAAGGGCGTTGAGAAAGATCCTGTTTTGGCAACTGAGTGGATGAGAATGGCGGCCGCTAACGGTGTTGTCGATTCACAGTTAACCTTAGGGCAATTATATTTAGGATCAAAGGGTATCGCTCGAGATTACCAAGAGTCGGAGTTTTGGTTTCTAGCTGCTGCCAATAATAATAATGTTGATGGTATGGTTCAGTTAGGCCGTCTATATCAAGTGTGGCATCGCAATACGAAAGATTATGAGCAAGCTCACTTTTGGTTTATAAAATCTGCTGAAAATGGTTCTGCGGAAGGTAAGTTTAGGCTTGCCCATATGTATGCTACAGGTGTTGGAGCTCCTAAAAACTTTTCAAAAGCCATTGCTTTGTATGAAGAAGCAGCCAACGATGGTTATGCTGATGCTTGGTCTGAAATGGGTGAGCTATACCTGCAAGGCCTAGGGACAAAGCGAGATCCTTTACGCGCTTATGATCTATTTTTAAAAGCTGCTGATAATGGTTCAGCGGAAGCTGCCTATAATTTAGGAGTTTTGCATGAATTGGGTGATGGCGTTGAAAGAGATGTCGCCAAGGCAGTTCAATGGTATGAGTTATCAGCCAATAGAGGTTTTCCATACGCTTCTTTCAGACTAGGTGAGTACTATTCTCAAGTGCAAGAGTTTGAAAAAGCAAATGAGTGGTACCAAGTCGCCATTAAGGGTGATATTGGCGTTGCTCATATGCGCTTAGCTGATAATTACCTTGGTGGGCGCGGCACAGAAAGAAATAATGAAAAAGCTTTTTCTCACTACATGCAAGCAGCTCATCAAGAAGCACCTTATGCCCAATATATGCTTAGTATTTTATATTCTAAGGGTATGGGCGTCCCCTTTAGTCTTGAGAAATCCGTTGAATGGTATCGACAAGCTGGCCATTTAAGCGGCAATGCTTTAGCAAAATATAGAGTTGGCCAAGTGTTCGATATGGGCATAGGGTTTCGCCCAGATAATGCTGAGGCCATGAAATGGTATCGGTTATCTGCAGAGCAAGGTTTAGCTCAAGCTCAAAATGAGTTGGGTGAAATTTATTATTTGGGACATACTGTTGAGCAAGATTATGGCAAGGCTTTTAACTGGTTTAAGAGAGCTTCGGATCAAGGCTCTGCTTTTGGTCAATATAATTTAGGCATGCTTCATTATAATGGCCACGGTGTTGCTCAAGATAGAGAAGCGGCACATGCTTTATTTCTAAAAGCTGCAGAGCAAGGTGCTGAGTATGCTCAATACCGAGTTGCACAAATGTACTTTGACGGTTTAGGTGTTAATCAAGATGATCCAAGTGCCTATGCTTGGTGGAGCATTTCTGCAGACAATCGTTTTGAGAATATGCAACAAGAGCTAAGAAACCTGATTGATAGAATGACACCAAATCAAAAGGCCAAAGCTGTCGATTTAGCCTCTGAGTTTAGTGCGCATTTTGAGAGTCATGAAGAAATTGGAAGGCCTTAATTTAGGCCTTTGATTTCTTAATTATTGACGTTATATCATGCCTGAAAAAATGAATGATAGCGTTTTGTATATCAAGACCGATAATATGGCTCCAGCAGGCAGCGTTATGATCCATGACAAAAAGATCATTCTAATCACATTAATGTTGAGGGCGTGAATACCTCTAGCGAGCCCCACACCCAAGACAGCTCCAACTAGCGTATGTGTTGTTGATATTGGCAGGCCTGATCCTGAAGCTATAACAACGGTAATAGAGGCAGCAAGTGTTGCTGCAAACCCTCTTGTTGGAGTTAGCTCTGTGATGCCACTGCCAATGGTTGCTATGACCTTATGGCCATAGGTCACTAGTCCAAACACAAT
Organism: uncultured Francisellaceae bacterium; assembly: GCA_964351745.1. Lineage (GTDB taxonomy): Bacteria > Pseudomonadota > Gammaproteobacteria > Berkiellales > Berkiellaceae > CAYNJF01. Next base: position 13,965 of record CAYGPI010000058.1, on the reverse strand, counting down.
CCCGCAAGATCCAAGTATTAAAACCCAGATAGGGATAGGCGTTTGGGGATTGATTTGTCCTGACTGTAAAACATCAGCGATAGCCGCTAGAGGGCCTACTGCATTGGCAACGTCATTTGAGCCATGCGCAAAAGCCATCGCACAGGCTGTGAAGATCATAAGTACGCCAAAAAGTTTTTCTACACTTGCAAAATGGAAGGTTTTACACGCTTCAAGATCGACCTCAACTTTAGATAAACGCCATACCCCAACTAAAGTAATCAAGGTAGAAGCTAGTATAGAGCCTATGACGCCATTAAAAGTTGAAGGTTTATAGCCAAGATGCTCAAGCCCAGAAAGGGCCACAAGGCTACATACTATCCAAGCAACGACGAATAGGTAAAAGGGAATAAGTCTTTTTGCACGGTTAAATGGATCTTTATGATTCAGAATAAGAGTTTGAATGCTTACAAATATACTAAAAGCAATAACCATTCCAAGGAGAGGGGATATAATCCAACTTAAAGCGATATGACTAATTGTTGTCCAATGAATAGCCTCTAAACCTAGTGTGATTGCTCCGAAACCGACAATGGCGCCAACAATGGTATGAGATGTAGACACAGGCCACCCAAACCGTGTGGCAATACCTAGCCAGCATCCAGCTGCTAATAGGGCAGACATCATACCAAAAACAAAAATTTCGGCTTGATCTGTTAATTGCTCTGGCTCAAGAATGCCTTTACGAATGGTATCTGTGACTTCACCCCCAGCAAGAAGGGCACCCAGAAATTCAAAAATTGTAGCAATAATAATAGCTTGCTTGATTGTTACTGCTTTTGAGCCCACAGAAGTGCCCATAGCGTTTGCCACATCATTTGCACCAACACCCCATGCCATCATAAAGCCAAAGGACGCAGCTAAACCTAATAAAATCCAGTTCATTTCCATGGAATATTCTTAAATTAGCAAAAAGTTAACATACTAATAATAAATGCAGATATTTGATATGTTATTGATGTGTGTGCGAAGGCTACCATGGCTATACTTTTTCGCCAAGCATTTGGTCGCATTAAACGGTAAGTTAATCTCTCAAGGCTGAGGAGATATCGTCTCTAGACAAGATTTATGATGAGAGGAATACTGAATGTAGTAGAAATTATTTTCTATTAGTAAGAGGTTTTATGAATTTTTTGTGTAGACTTCACCTGTTGTAGGCAGTATGGTTTTGACGGTTAACTTTCTAAGCACCTCGTTAAAAAGTCTGCTATTCGTAAAGAATCTAATTGCTTAAATCACTAACAATGTTGGGTTTCAAACATTTTAAAAGCATCCGAGTCGTAAGGATGATTTAAGATCTGCTCCGGCTAAGAGGGAAACCTCAAGGTTAGATCTAAAAATAATAAAAGAGCTAAGCCCAAGGAGGGTTGCCATGAGATACTTCGCCTATGGTGCAAATATGCACACATCTCATTTCAAAAAATGCGTGCCTGATGCAGAAATGCTTGGGGTCGTTAAGATCAAAGGTTACCAAATAAAGTTCAATAAAATTGGAAATTTAGATGGCTCAGGAAAATGTAATATTATTCCCTGTAAGAATCCAATGGAGGAGGTTTATGGTGTGCTTTACCAGGTCTCGTCAAGGAGCCGTTATCTATTAGATAAGGCTGAAAGGCTAGGTTATGGCAACCATGATATGACTTTAAAAGCTTATTTTTATGATAGGCTCCAAATCAATCAAAAGCCAAAGCAGGAAGAGGGTGTTTACGCATTTACCTACATTGCTCATCAAGAGCGAATAAGAGGTGATTTGATGCCTTTTACCTGGTATAAAGACCTAGTTTTAGCCGGAGCGATTGAGCATCAGTTGCCTCAAAGCTATATTGATAGACTAGAAAGTTATGTTGCCATTGATGATCCAAACGTACAAAGAGCCGCAGGCTACTCAGTCCCCGTGGCGCAAGGATTTATGCCTTAGTCATCCTTATTTTTTTTGTTTAAGCGATCTTTGGCCTTTTGCAGACTATGGTGACTGGCCTAGTCTGCAAGATTACAATGATCATTATCTAAAGAAGCGACGTGCTCAACCTTGTTGGCAGCATGTTAAATTTGTTCCACAGCAAAGTTTTCCATTTCACGAATTCACTTACGAAGCGGCTATCTATTTTAAGTCTCTTGTGCCTACACGGCTGAATCATTGGCATGATTTTTTTAATTATTTAACATGGCTTGATTGGCCTAGATCAAAAAAATCATTGATCCAGCGAGTGATGAAGGGCTATTTGCAGGAGCCTCAAAATAGTTTTAAAAAAAGAAAAGGTTCTCAAAACCACTTAGCGCGTTTTGAAGAGTGTGGATTAGTGATCATGGCTTCACCATTTTATTGTGAACTGATAAAAGAGCATCGATGGTATGATTTGTTTGTGACCTATCGTGAACATTTTCATGAGCAAGTCACGATAAAAATTTATGGTCATAGCCTATATGAAAAGCTATTATCTCCTTATGTTGGTCTTACTGGTTTTGCTGTCTTGATGGCGTCAGAGCCATTATGTCAAGAAGACTGTGATGAGAGACTGTCTGAATGTTTGCAGCAAGAGAACAGCTTTGGGCATAAACTGTTTCTACAACCTTTTCCAATGTTAGGTGTTCCAGGTACTTTTGCTGCTAATCAAAATCCAGACTTCTATTTAAATCAGCAATATTTTAGACCTAAAAGGTTTCAGCAATAATCTGTTTGGTAAAGAATTCTCTAAGATAAAACCCTTTAGGAACAATACGAATGCGGTTGCCTTGATGATCTATCACTTTAATGAAGGTTTTTGAATTGGCGGCTTTTGGGCGGATATGTAAATAAGTGCCAAGAGAGCCATTAAGATCTTCAAACTGATGTAGTCGAAGTTTTTCAGTTAGCTCATACCAATCTTGACCTAATTTTTGATCCCATGCTGGGCTCATCGTCCATAAAAAAGGCGTTGCTATTTTTCTTTGATGAATGGGACCTAAGGCAAGATAGGGTATCCACAGAATAGTTTTTAGTTTCATGAAAGCGGTGGAAGCATGCCAGTGAAACTCTTCAAAGGGAATAGGTGCGTAAGTGACGTGAGTGGACTCTTGTGGGTGGCCATAAGCATTGAGCGGCAGAGTTTTAAGCTCAACACCGATAGAGGCAAAATCTGGCAGAGCTAGATTACCTGCGGTTGCTCCTAAAAAGCGCTCAAGCGCTTGTCCTAGCCATCCTTTGGCGTAGCGCATATCTTTTGGGCAAGGAATATTTAAGTGCTGAGATAGCTCTCCAAGAGTCATCCCTGCGAGAGGCATGGCTTTGGCTAGTAACTCATCAATTGATTCAGGTGTTTTACTCATAAATATTGAAAAAGATAGTCATAAAGACATGTTGCTATGCGTAAAGCTTTTTGTCGAGCCTTTTGGCAATATAATAATCATTCTCCCTGAGTTATAAGCTTGTTGCACAAGGATGTTGCGTATGTCTTATCATGATATTTCTCCTGAATTATTGAAACGTCAAGCGGCCGTTATTTATGCGACACAAGGCATGTACTTTGGCGACAGTGTAGCCCATCGTTACTCGAAAGAAAAACAAGCAGAAAAAGAGCAGCCCTTGGATCAAGGATTGCAACATGCTCTAGCCTCTGTGGAAGAACTTTTCATTGCAGGAGGCGGAGGAGCCGGGCGAACCCTGCCAGGTGCGTTTTTAGAAGCGCGCAAATATGGGCTAGATATGGATAGGGTTAAAGTTGTTTGTGGTACCTCTGTTGGAAGCATTGTCGCTTTAGGAGTGACGTTAAAAGTACCCCTGGAAATGATGGTTCAGAATTTAGATGAAATGCCAACAGATAAATTTCAAGATTGGAGTTTTGAGTCTCTTTTAAAGTTTCCGGTGCGTTGGGGGCTTTGCAAAGGCGAAGCGATGCCTGATTATTTTAGGCAAATGATCAAGCGATACACAGGGTTAGATGATCCAACGTTTCAAGAGTTATATGAGGCAGGTTTTAAAAAAGAGCTAAGGGTGGTGACAACAGAATAGTTTTTAGTTTCATGAAAGCGGTGGAAGCATGCCAGTGAAACTCTTCAAAGGGAATAGGTGCGTAAGTGACGTGAGTGGACTCTTGTGGGTGGCCATAAGCATTGAGCGGCAGAGTTTTAAGCTCAACACCGATAGAGGCAAAATCTGGCAGAGCTAGATTACCTGCGGTTGCTCCTAAAAAGCGCTCAAGCGCTTGTCCTAGCCATCCTTTGGCGTAGCGCATATCTTTTGGGCAAGGAATATTTAAGTGCTGAGATAGCTCTCCAAGAGTCATCCCTGCGAGAGGCATGGCTTTGGCTAGTAACTCATCAATTGATTCAGGTGTTTTACTCATAAATATTGAAAAAGATAGTCATAAAGACATGTTGCTATGCGTAAAGCTTTTTGTCGAGCCTTTTGGCAATATAATAATCATTCTCCCTGAGTTATAAGCTTGTTGCACAAGGATGTTGCGTATGTCTTATCATGATATTTCTCCTGAATTATTGAAACGTCAAGCGGCCGTTATTTATGCGACACAAGGCATGTACTTTGGCGACAGTGTAGCCCATCGTTACTCGAAAGAAAAACAAGCAGAAAAAGAGCAGCCCTTGGATCAAGGATTGCAACATGCTCTAGCCTCTGTGGAAGAACTTTTCATTGCAGGAGGCGGAGGAGCCGGGCGAACCCTGCCAGGTGCGTTTTTAGAAGCGCGCAAATATGGGCTAGATATGGATAGGGTTAAAGTTGTTTGTGGTACCTCTGTTGGAAGCATTGTCGCTTTAGGAGTGACGTTAAAAGTACCCCTGGAAATGATGGTTCAGAATTTAGATGAAATGCCAACAGATAAATTTCAAGATTGGAGTTTTGAGTCTCTTTTAAAGTTTCCGGTGCGTTGGGGGCTTTGCAAAGGCGAAGCGATGCCTGATTATTTTAGGCAAATGATCAAGCGATACACAGGGTTAGATGATCCAACGTTTCAAGAGTTATATGAGGCAGGTTTTAAAAAAGAGCTAAGGGTGGTGACAACGAATTTAGATCGAGGTGATATTACAGTCTTTTCTTATAAAACCACACCCCATAAAAAAGTTGCAACCGCAGTGACCTTATCTTGCTCCGTGCCTATTTTATATCCACCACAGTGGATCGTTTCTCCTGACGGTAAGAGAGAGCTCCATACCGATGGGGGGGTTGCTAAAAATTATCCTTTTGGGGTTGGGAGTGATTCATCCGTTTCTCTAGAAAAGCAATTAGGATTTATTTTTGTGAATGGGGCAACAGCTAAAAAAATCAATGGTGGTAATAAGCCTTTTATCCAAACATTCATTCAGTATCTTTCAACCTTATTAGCAACGATTGTTTTTCAGCATCCATTAACACTGCCAGAGCCTGTGAAGCAACGGACTGTCGCCATAAGAATTAATCATCACCCTTTTAAGTTTACGGCCACGCCTCAAGAGCAAAAGGCTTTAGATGAAGCTGGAGAAACAGGGGTTAGAAGTTTGATTCATCAGATGGTTAAACGCCAGCGAGATCATTATCATGTCGCATTAAGGCAAGCCGTGCACCAGCAGAAAAAGGAAATAAAGGCTTCAGATGTTATCAAACCATCGTTGATAGAGTCATCCCAAGTCTCTAAAGCTCGCCGGCTTAGAGTGTAAATGGTCTGATAGACACGGCATCATACCTTTTAGAGTTTAAAACAATCGTTTTGGGATTTTAAAGGATCTTTATCATGTTTCTTGTTTTAGAGGGCTATGGCATTGATTGGTGAGCCACGTGTTTGCATCTTGTTTTCTCTGGCGTTATGATGATGCCCCTTGTTCACATGAATCATGTCTTGGTATAACAAATATGCTTGAAATTTCAAGAGAAAAAATTGGACCAGCCTGGAAAGAGCAGATAGATGAAGAGTTTTCAAAACCTTATATGGTGAAGCTTCATCAATTTCTTTGCGACCAACAGAAAAAAGGCAAAGTGATATATCCACCGGTTGATGATACTTTCAGAGCTCTAGCATTAACGTCTTTTGAAAAGGTGAAAGTTGTTATCCTTGGGCAAGATCCCTATCATGGTCCCAAACAAGCGCATGGATTATGTTTTTCAGTCAAGCCGGGTATCAAAAAACCACCATCACTGAATAATCTCTTTAAAGAGCTAGAAAGTGATTTATCAATCCCTGTCGCGAGTCATGGCTGTCTTGACTCTTGGGCTAAACAAGGTGTTTTAATGCTCAATGCTGTTTTAACAGTTGAGGAAGGTCTTGCGGCTTCACATCAAAAACAAGGCTGGGAAACATTTACAGATCATCTTATGACGCAATTGTCTAAGCGTAAGAGTTCGGTTATCTTTGTCTTATGGGGAGCCTATGCACAAAAAAAAGAGAGCCTCATTGATCTTTCAAAAAATCATGTGATTAAAAGTGCTCATCCATCTCCATTATCAGCGCATCGAGGTTTTTTTGGCTCTAGGCCTTTTTCCAAGATTAATCGAATCTTAAAGCGTCAAGGGTTAACGCCAATAGATTGGCAGTTGCCAGACGCTCATGAAGCGATTTGACTATAATAGAAAGAGCCACCACCTTTAAGGCAAGCCATGGATCGAGATCAGTACGTAGAGCATGTTGACAAGACGCTCAAACAAGCTATTGAAATAGCCAGATTAAATCAAAATGGCGCTGTGGCTGATTATATTCCTGAGCTTGCTAATGTCGATCCTGAGCAGATATCTAGTGCTATTATCTTAGCAGATGGCAGTCAAGTTCAAGCTGGAGATTATGAAAACCATATTTTTTCATTGCAATCCGTTGCTAAATTAATTGTTTTAATAGGGTTGATGGAAGAGTTTGGTATTCACAAAATTTTCTCTTGGATCCAAGCTGAGCCTACGGGTCAATCCTTTTCATCTCTAGCTCAAATCGAGCGGCATGGACCAATCCCTGCAAACCCAATGGTAAACGCCGGCGCGATAGCTCTTTGTAGCCGCATTCCTGGAGATGTGCAGCAAAGGGCGGCATGGCTAGACAGATGGGCTGAAAAACTATGCGGTACGCCACTTCAGGTGAGCGGTAAAATCTTTGCCTCTGAGCGAGCGACTTCAGATCGAAACCGCTCCATAGCCTACCTTTTGAAGAGCAATGGTGATCTGGCGTTGCCTGTTGATGAAACTTTAGAAACTTATTTTTATCTTTGCTCCTACGAAGTCAATGTTTTGAAGGCCGCTTATTTACCAATGTTGCTTGCCAATGGCGGCTTAACACCAGACGGTCAGCGAGTTATCTCTGAAAGAGTGAGCAGTGCTGTGGTTGCTATCATGGCGACTTGTGGGCTATATGATGAATCAGGCATGCATTTAGTGGCTACGGGGATGCCTTCTAAATCAGGCGTTTCAGGCTTGATAGTTTCCGTGGCTACTGGGCGCGGTGGTATTGCTGTTGCAAGCCCCAGGTTAAATGAAAAAGGTGGCAGTGTTCGTGGACATGACATTTTAAAACACATTTCTTTTGAGCTTGATTGGCATTTCGCATCGCCATGGGGATATATGCGAGTTTCCTAGTATAGGTTGATTATACAGTAAGCATAAATTCACAGATTTCAGCCACCTATCTTTAGTCTTTTCGTTGATTCTTTAAATAAATCATATGCCTTGGAATCTCATGGGTAAATGACCGATGTTTCATTAGGTTTGTCTTATACTGCGCAGAGTAATTTTTGCTGGATAGCCATTTAATCTTAAGCTAACCTGAAGACAGAGAACTTAGGAGATAATGAAAAATGCCCTCAGAACCCAATAAAGTCATGCAACTTGCCATTCAAAGTGCATTGACTGGTATTCAAAATAAAGAAGGTGGTCCCTTTGGAGCGTGTGTCGCTCAAGGCACGAAAATTATTAGTGTGGCTCACAATACAGTACTCAAAGATCGAGACCCAACTTGCCATGCTGAGATGAATGCCATCAGGCAGGCTTGTAAAAAATTAGGGACGCACAGTTTAGAGGGTTACGAGCTATATACAACGGCAGAGCCTTGCCCCATGTGTTTATCAGCCATTTATTGGGCACGGTTAGATAAAATTCACGTAGGCGTTGAGCGAGATATTGCTGCTAAATATGGTTTTGATGATGCCAAATTTTATGAGCAGGTTGCTACGGAGCCTAAATATAGAGAGATCTCTCAAAGTTTCGGTGTGATGGGACAAGAATGTGAGCATGTCTTCTCACATTGGAAAGAACTTGAGGGCGAGATTTATTGAACGTTAGATTAACAAGTTGAAGGCTTAATTCTCCAACTATGTTTGGTATTTTTAAGTCTTTGTGGATCGTCTGGCAGATAGTGATTTCTAAACAAGATTGACGTCTAAATGATTTGTTTCAAGCGTGCGCTTATAGATGAGCTGAAAAGTATCTTCAGGCGTAAAGGAGCATCCAAGGGGTTGATAAGCCTTAGGGTAATGAAAGTCAGATCCACCAGTGGCAAACAATCCATGCTTATGAGCCAGTGCTAAAAAAGTATCAACTTTACTATGGTGAGTTGAATAATAAGCTTCAAGACCATCAAAAGGCAAAGCAAGAATAGCTCTGAGTTTTTTTTGTTGTTTTATCTGGTGAGGGTGAGCCAGCACAGCATAACCACCAGCTTGGTGAATTAACTCAATCGCTTCATCTGTCGTTAGGGACTTAAGCTTTAAGCTCCCCATTTTATTGTCATTTAAATAATCATCAAAAGCTTTTTCAATGGAGGTTGCGTATCCTTTATCGACTAAGACCTTTGCAATATGCGGTCTGGCTAATAATGTTTGCGGGTAGGCTTGCGTTAAGTCGTCAAAAGTTATTTTTAAATGGCGTTTATTAAGTCTTTCGATGATATGCTTAATTCTATCAGTTCTAGCTTTGGCTAAATCTTCTAGAGGTTGTTGAAGGACTGTGCTTTGTAAATCAAAGCCGTAACCTAAAACATGAACGGTTGTCTCATTAAAAAAACTGCTTAGCTCAATGCCAGGAATTAATTGAATGTTCGCTTGTTTAGCAAGCTCATTCGTCTCTGGGTAAGCTTTTAAGGTGTCGTGATCGGTAATGCTTAACGCCTGTATCCCTCTTAGTTTTGCTTCATTGACAATTTGCTCTGGCGACCAGTGGCCGTCAGAGTGGTGGCTATGAATATGCAAATCTGCTCGAAAGACCATGAGCTAATTTTGGGCCTGCAAATTGGATTCTTTAGAGAGTTCGGCTTGGTAGAACACAAATAACCCGACAGAAAAGATAAACATAGAGGCATAAAAGTGCCAAGAGATAACCTCATCTAAGAAATACCAGCCAAACAGGGAAGCAAATAAAGGCGTGATAAGTCCGGCTAAAGCCATAAAGGTTGCGCTAAATCGTTTCAGTAAGTGCCCATAGAGGTTGTAGCAAATAATGTTAGAAATAAGCAGCATCCACACTGCGCATTCAAGAAAAGGTTTGTATTGGCCATCGATGATAGGCACAGGATCCCAATGCTCTCCACTTAAATATGAGTGAGCGAGGGCAAAGACACCGCCTATGAGCATGCTGAAACCGTTAGCCAACATAGGGGAGAACTTAAATTCATGCACAATCTTTTTGAGTAAAATCCACCCATAGACACTTGCAACAACGGCCGTCAGGATAGAAAGTTCTGGCCAACTAAAAAGTACTAAATCTTTACTAAGTTGATCGGCAGAGGACATATCAAAGAGGATAGGCATTAACCCAAAAAAGCCAATGACAAGGCCCAGCCACTTTTTCCCGGACATTGTTTCTTTTAGGACCAAAAAAGCCAAAAGAGCGGCGACGAATGGGGAAAGACTATACATTAAGCAGGCTTTTGCCGAGCTCATATATTGGATGCCCCAAATCTCGGCGATATTAGTAATATAGATACTAACGAGGCCTAGCAGAAGTAAAGGCAAAAGATGTTTCATGCTCATTTTAATATGAGCGTGTTTGAATACAAATTGATGTGCAAGAAGAATAAGGCCTGCTAGAAACATTCTAGAGCCAATCAGAAAGAAGGGTTCAGAATACCCCAAAGCTGTTTTACTTAGCGTAAAGAGGCTTGCAAACAGCGCAAATAATAAAATGACTAGTGGCAAGTTCTTTTTCTCCTGCGACACAAAAAGGACAGCTTGCCAGCTTAACACTCTCAGATATATTGTACCAGTTTTTAGTCTGGTTAAGAGGGCCGGGTCACCGAAAAGTCAGCTATAGAACATAATGCTGTTTTATATGGGCTAGGTGGTAGAATCTTAAGACAATCCTTGGCGGATTGAATTTCTCTTTTTGCTCTGGCAGTCGTGAACTCAATAGCGCCTGTCTCTAAGATAGCTTGTTTAATGATGTCGAGATCTTTAAGAGATCCCTCTTTGATGGCCCGACAAATGACTTCTTTTTGAGAGGTACTTGCGTTTCTGAGAGCAAAAAGTAAAGGTAATGTTGTTTTGCCATCAGCTAAATCGTCACCTACGTTCTTTCCCATCACGTCTGCCGGTGCTTGGTAATCAAGGACATCATCCATGAGCTGAAATGCAATGCCGATGTGTTTGCCATAAGCTTGAAGAGCAAGCTCAATGTCTGGGCTGACCTTTGATATGATGGCTCCTAGATGGGCAGCTATTTCGAAGAGCTTGGCTGTTTTTGCATGAATAATGCGCTCGTAATCTTGCTCGCTAATCATAGGGTTGTGCTTTTGCGATAGTTGAAGAATCTCACCTTCAGCGATGGTGTTAGTCCCTTTTGCTAAAAGACTAAGAATGGGCTTGGATTCCAGGGAGACCATCATCTCAAAAGCTCTAGAATAGAGAAAATCCCCAACAAGGATAGGGGCGGCATTCCCCCAAACTGTATTGGCTGTCGATTGACCCCGTCTTTGGCTGGAGCGATCAACGACATCGTCATGCAAAAGGGTGGCGGTATGGATTAATTCTAGAATGGCGGCTAAGGGGATGTGATGTTCAGATTCGTTTGAACAACTTTCAGCAGAAAGTAATAGGACAAGTGGCCTCATGCGTTTGCCACCACTTTGTATTAAGTGGTTTGATATCTCAATGGCAAGTGGAACTTGCGATTGTAGGGAGCTATCAATCAAGTTATTTACTTGGTTTATTTGAGGCTCAACTAGTTTTTGAATTGCATCAAAGTGCATATAAGTACGAATCCAATCATGGCATAAAAATGTTTAAATTCAATAACTTTGTGCTAAAACAGCACTATGGCTTATGAATTATCATTTCAGTATAATATGGGCAAAAAAAGGAAATTGGCTATATTATGATAGCCTTAATCGCTCAAATTTTGGCTGAATATACGCTGCTTGTCCTTGAAGTACAATAGTTCAAGGCTCACTTAGAAGTTAGTAAACTTTGGTTTTTGCAAAAGTTAGTGCCACGAATATCTTCTTCTTGTGTCTTGCCTTTAGTTTCAGTAGAATGTAGCGCCTTGAACAGATAAATATCTTTATAAGTTTGATGGTTTTCTAAAAATAAATTCTGGAGTTTAAAAGTGAGCAACGAAAATACGTTCGCTGTCATCAAAACCGGGGGCAAACAATACCGCGTCGAGATTGGTAGAACATACAAATTTGAAAAGCTTGAAGGTGAGCCTGGCAGTACGCTTGCGATGAAAGAAGTGTTGATGCATGTTAAAGACGGCAAGGTCGAGATTGGATCTCCAATGTTGAGCGGCACTCAAGTGATGGCTGAAATTGTTAGCCATGGTCGCGGCAAAAAAATTCATATTCTTAAGTTTAAGCGTCGTAAAAAATATCGTCGTAAACAGGGTCATCGTCAGGATTTTACTGAAGTTAGAATCACTGATATTAAAGCAGCATAATAATTAAGCGGAGTCCGAAATGGCACATAAAAAGGCTGGTGGTAGTACGCGAAATGGTCGCGATTCTAACCCTCAATATTTAGGGGTTAAACGTTTTGGTGGGCAATGGGTTCATGCAGGCAGTATTCTTGTACGCCAGCGTGGAACTAAATTTCACGCAGGAACATTTGTAGGCATAGGTAAGGATGATACGCTCTTTGCTAAAGCTTCTGGGTTTGTAAACTTTACGAAAGGTGGGGATAAGAATCGCCAGTTTGTAAATATTACGCCTGAAGATAAGGTTGAAGAGACTAAACATTAAAATTGATCTTTGATGGTATTTGGGGTTTTAAATGAATGGCAATGTTCACCAAGGTGAGCTTATAAAAGCCTGTCATTGTTAACCGCGAGTACTCCAAGAGATCTATCTAATGTGCACGAACCTAGCTATGTGATGTCTTCATATAGTAAAAAGCCCTCATAATGAGGGCTTTTTTTTTAAATCGGAGTTTGAATTGAAATTCGTTGATGAGGCAACTTTATTTGTTGAGGCAGGTAAAGGTGGGGCGGGCTCTAGAAGCTTTAGAAGAGAGAAGTATGTTCCTTTTGGCGGGCCTGATGGTGGTGATGGTGGTCGCGGCGGCGATGTTCACCTTGTCGCATGTCATTCGCTAAATACCCTTGTTGACTTTCGTTATATCCGGCGCATTAAAGGTGGTAACGGAGACTGTGGGCATGGCAAGCAGTGTTACGGCAAGTGTGGTGACAACCAAACCATTAAAGTGCCAGTAGGGACGCTTATCTATGATAATGATACCAATGAGTTGATGGGTGATTTAATTAGAGATGGACAGTCATTGCTCGTGGCTCGTGGAGGCAAAGGTGGTTTGGGGAATATTCATTTTAAAACGCCAACCAATCGTGCTCCTAAAATTTCAACACCAGGAGATCCTGGTGAAGCTAGAACTTTAAGATTAGAGTTAAAATTATTGGCGGACGTTGGGTTGTTAGGTTTCCCTAATGCGGGTAAATCAACTTTTATCAGGGCTGTATCTGCGGCAAGACCTAAAGTTGCGGATTATCCTTTTACGACGCTTAACCCACAATTGGGTACTGTTCGATTAAGTAAAGGTCAGTCCTTTGTGGTTGCTGATATTCCCGGAATCATAGAGGGTGCTAATATGGGGGCGGGCCTCGGTTTAAGGTTTCTTAAGCATCTAGCTAGAACCAAGCTTTTGCTTCATTGTGTTGATATCTCTGATTATGCGGATAAGCCACCGATCCAGGCTATTGAGTTGATTAGCAATGAATTGGATGCCTACACACCTGCATTATCTACCAAAGAGCGTTGGATAGTCTTAAATAAGGCTGATACCGTTTCTAGTGAGCGGACAATAGAGCTTAAGAAGGAAGTTGAAGATAAGTTCGGCTTGAAAACTTACGTTGTGTCTAGTGTGGCACAAACTGGGATTAAAGATTTAATCGCTGACGTTTGGGTTAAATTACAAGAAATCGCCAAAACCAAGAGCGCTATGGAAGTTGATAGCAGCGCTCTTGATTTGCACTTTGATTAAGCCAGAGCTTTAATATGGCCGTTTAGGCGGCTTTTATGGCGAGAAGCTTTATTTTTATGGATGCAGCCTTTGCTGACTAATTTGTCAATAAGGGCAACAGCGGCAGTGTATGCTTTCTTGGCGCCGTCAGAGTTCTTAGCATCAATTTCACTTAAAACTATTTTGATGGCTGAATACATTCTAGATTTCTGCCAACGATTGTTCATGCGACGCTTTTCAGCTTGGCGGGCGCGTTTAGCTGCTTGTCTTGAATTAGCCAAAGGATTCTCCTGAGTTTTAAAGTTACGATTTGAGGCTAGCGATCATGCTTTTTTTTGCTAAATTTGTCAATATATTAAAGAATATAGGTAGCTAAACACCCCAATAGTTAGTTGGTATGAAAACTAATTTGGGGTTTGGTCCTCTAAAAGTCTTGTTTCTAGTACTTTAACTAAGCTTTGAAATGCAATGAAAAATAAACTATTAAAATCTGTCTCCATAGTAAGTTTTATGACTTTTCTGTCTAGAATCATGGGTTTTGTTCGTGACATGATCTTTGCTGCTTTATTTGGGGCTACTTTGGGT
>CAYGPI010000057.1:0-18509 GCA_964351745.1 uncultured Francisellaceae bacterium | reverse complement strand
CTTATGGATGCTCATGGTATCGATAAAGATCAAGCGTCGTTTGCTCAGTCGATGGTTTTTGTTGGCATTGCGGTTGGCAGCCCTTTTCTTGGGTATGTTGCAAGGGTTTTTGATAATCGCAAAATACCCATGTTTGGGGCAGGCATGATAGCGTCCTTTGCTTTAAGCTATTTAATTTATGCGCCCAATTTAAGTGCATCGATTGCCGCTATTTTGTTTTTCATTTTCGGAGCCTTTGGGAGCTATGTTCTCGCTTTTGTGGTTATCCGAACCGTCATTGAAGATAAGTTTGTTGGGACCGCCGTGGGCTTTGTCAACATGCTCTCGACCTTAGGTAGTTTTGTTTTAACATCAGCTATCGGGTGGATTTTGGATACCGTGAGGCAAGGTGGGGTCGATGCTCAAAATGTCCCTATTTATGTTTGGTCTGATTATAAAATAGGCTTGCTTGCTCTCCCTATTTTTTATGCTTTTGCAAGTTTAGTGATAGTCCCTAAAATAATTGATAGCCCCGTAAAGAGGAATTGACATGTTTGATAATGAAGTTGATCAGGAATCGTTGCTTGATAGTTTAAATCCCGCTCAGCGCAAAGCCGTTATCAATGAGTCAAAATATTTAAGAGTCCTCGCGGGCGCTGGTAGTGGTAAGACAAGAGTTTTGATTCACCGTATGGCTTGGCTTATCAGTGAAAAAGGGTTAAGTCCTGGTCATTTGTTGGCGGTTACTTTCACGAACAGAGCCGCTGGTGAAATGAGAAAAAGGATCGAGCGTTTTGTTGGTGATAGAGCTCGAACGATGTGGGTTGGTACTTTTCATGGATTGGCGCATCGAATTCTACGCCAATATGCACAAGAAGCCCATTTGCCGGATAATTTTCAAATCATAGATTCAGATGATCAGTTACGAATGATTAAGCGATTTATTCAAGAGCTTAATATGGATCAAGATGATTTAGATCCTCGTCGCGTTCAAGGGTTTATCAATCGTTGTAAAGATGAAGGGCGAAGACATCGGCAATTAGGCGCACCACAAAATCATGAGATGGTTTGTACCATAGAGCTTTATCGAGTGTATGAGGCACATTGCCAGAAACTTGGTTTGGTTGATTTTGCAGAGTTACTGTTGCGTGTTTACGAGTTATGGCAAGAAAACAAAGAAGTTTTAGCTAGATTTCATAGCATGTTCAAGCATGTGTTGGTTGATGAATTTCAAGACACAAATACCATACAGTATAAATGGTTGCTAACAATCGCGGGTCATGACGCCAGCGTTACGATCGTCGGTGATGATGATCAATCAATTTACGGCTGGCGTGGCGCTAAAATTTCAAACATTCATTCTTTTAACAAAGATTTTCCTAAGTCTTCAACGGTGCGCTTAGAGCAAAATTATCGCTCCACCCAGCATATCCTAAAAGCTGCAAACGCTTTAATTTTAAATAATGAAGAGCGTTTAGGCAAAGAGTTGTGGACGGATGCTCCTTCAGGAGACAAGTTAACGCTTTATGGCGGCTTCAGTGAATTGGATGAGGCTCGTTTTATCGTTGAAAAAATTAAACAGTGGCTACAGTCAGGCGGAGCGACCGGAGACGTTGCGCTGCTTTACCGATCGAACGCGCAATCGCGGGTTTTGGAGCAAGCACTTCGCCAAAATCAATTGCCTTACAAAATCTACGGTGGGTTACGATTCTTTGACAGGGCAGAAATTAAAGATGCTTTAGCTTATCTTCGTTTGTTAATGAATCCCAATGATGATACTGCTTTCTTTCGGGTTGTGAATGTGCCGCCAAGAGGCATCGGTGATCGCACGATGACTTTAATTCGAGAGCGTGCCTTGGCACTTGATACTTCTTTGTGGCTTGCTGCCAAAGACTTGTTACCAGAGTTAACGGCGGGAAGAATTACAAAGGGGCTTGGTCGCTTTTTTGAAATCATCGAATTTTTAAATCATCGCGCTAGTGAAAAACCTTTTGGAGATTTGGCCAAGGAAATGTTAGATGTTTCTGGCTTGGTCGACTACATCAAGTCGCAACCAGGTGAGCGCACGTTTGCAAAGCTTGAAAATATTCAGGAATTAATAACGGCATGCCAGCAGTATTCCCAAGAAATCATGCATGATCAGCAAGTTCAGATAGAAGCCAATGCGGATGTTACTTTGCCTCAATTTTTATCGGAGGTTGCTCTTGATGCTGGAGAGCGAGAAGGCGAGGATGATGCTAATGCGGTTAAATTGATGACCCTTCATTCTGCCAAAGGGCTTGAATTTCCTCTGGTCTTTTTATCTGGCTTAGAAGAAGGGCTTTTCCCTCATCATCGTTGCGCCCATGATTTGAGCTTACTCGAAGAGGAGCGCAGACTTTGTTACGTGGGGATTACCAGAGCTATGAAAAAACTGTATATCACTTATGCAGAAAAGAGAACCTTTGCTGGGACTTCTGGGGTTGCAAGGCCGTCTCGCTTCATTAAGGAAATTCCACCTGAGCTTATTGAAAAAATGAAAATGGAAGGTTTTAGCGCACCACCAAGCGCCATGTTTTCTCGACCACCACGAGCTAAAAGCAAGCTGAGCATCATTGATTCTCCTTATCAAATAGGACAGCAAGTGTCTCACCCTCGATTTGGTCATGGCGTTGTTATTTCTGGCGAAGGATCGGGCGATTTGGCGCGGGTCCAAGTCAACTTTGATAAGGTTGGCGCAAAATGGCTGGTGGTTTCTTACGCGAAGCTAACGCCAGCCTAGCGACATAAAGCGTTTTGGAGACCATCTACCATGGTCTCGTTTTGGAGGTTGAGGCAAAGTTTTTTGAAAGGAAATGGATCTTTATTAAAATCTCCAAAGCCTTGTTTCTTTTCTAGTTGGGTTAAATGTCTCGACATCCAATAATGGGCAGCCATCAAGATCAGAGCACTTTTTAAGCTTTGCCATTCGGCCACAGTCAACGATCGGATGGTTTGGTAGCCTTTGATGAAAGCTGTAGAGTACTCAAGATTCAGTCTTGACTGGGGACAACACCAGTCATTGATAGTAATCGCAATATCTAGAATGAGATAATCGAAACACGCATAGAAAAAATCTAAAACGCCAGTCATTTGATTATTTTGCACTAGAACATTATCCATAAAACAATCGAAGTGAATCATGCCTTTGGGACAATGATTTTGGGTAATGATTTTTTGGCCTTCGAGTGCTTGTTGGATAGCCTGCAAGTCAGAGGGGCTTAAAGAGGCTTGAAGTGTTTGAAAAGCTTCGTTTTGCCATGTAAATCCCATTTGGTTAGCAGGTTGGTGAGGGTATCCTTGACCTGCTAAATGAAGTTGGCCTAATGTTTTTCCCATTTGGAAGCACAGGGCAGGTGTCGAGCTAGAGGCCATGGTGCCTGGTAAAAAGGCACAAACAGTTACCCATTTATCTTTTAATGGCACCAGCCATTTCTTTTGATTCGTTTGAGAAGGCACAGGACAGGGGAATTTTTTGCTAGCACAGAAGTCGAGGTAACTTAGTAATTGATTAGCCAGTGATGGCTTCATGGCTTCTAAAACAGTTAAGACAAAGTGGCCTCGTGATGTTTTAAGCTCGAAATTGCTGTTGACGGTTCCTTGAGCAATGCCGTTGATATCTACAAGATCACCTAATTGGAAATCTTTAAGTACATTTTCTAGCTCTTTTTCGTTAAGGGTTGTAAAAACAGCCATAGCTTACCTTTAAATTTGTTTGTATTTAGGCTAACAATTTTTAGAAGGGAACGCTAAACTTATCGCTGAAAAATTTTGTGAAATATTTGAGGTTGAAAGATGACTGCTAAGAAAAAAGTATTGGTTTTACTTGATGGATCATCCTACCTCTTTAGGGCCTATCATGCCCTGCCACCTTTGGTCACAGCCTCTGGCCAGCCAACTGGCGCTATTTATGGCGTTATCAATATGATTGAGCGTTTGATGAAAAACGAAGCGCCAGATTACATGGCTGTTGTTTTTGATACAAAGGAGAAAACTTTTCGCCATAAAGAGTATCAAGCATATAAAGCGAATCGCCCAGAGATGCCTGTTGAGCTGGGATCTCAGATTAAACCTTTGCACGATGTGATTCGTGCTATGGGGATCCCTTTGATTACTGCCCCAGGATATGAGGCTGATGATGTTATTGGCACTTTAGCGCAGCAAGCGGAAAAAGAAAATTTAAGCGTTGTTATTTCAACAGGAGATAAAGATCTTGCTCAACTGGTGACTGATAATATTACGCTTGTGAATACGATGTCAGACACTGTGCTTGATAGAGATGGCGTTGTTGAAAAATTTGGGGTTGAGCCATCACAAATGATTGATTATCTAGCTTTGATGGGAGACACCTCTGATAACATCCCAGGGATCCCCAAAGTTGGCCCTAAAACAGCGAGTAAATGGATCAAAGAATATGGCTCCATAAAAACATTGATTGAAAGAGCCGATGAAATTAAGGGGAAAATCGGAGAGTCTTTGAGAGACAATCTTGAACAGCTAGGCCAATCCCAATGGTTAGTGAAGCTTGACTGCGCAGTACCGTTAAAGGTTTCGCCACTAGACTTGGTTGTCTCTGATAGAGACATCCCTTGCCTTAAGACGCTCTTTGAAACTTTAGAATTCAAACGCTGGTTAAAAAATATAGAGAGCGGCCCTTCATCCAAAGAGGCATTAAAACCTCGAGAGGCAACCTACTCGACGCTCTATAGCATGATCGAAGTCAAAAATGTAATAGCAGACATTGAAAAGAAGGGGCTGTTTTGTTTTGATTTGGAAACGTCAAGTCTGGTGACCTTGGATGCTGAGATCATTGGGATTGCTTTATCCTATGAGCCATATAAAGCTTATTATATTCCAGTTGGGCATCTTGAAAGTGAAACAGAGCAGCTTAAGCTAAGGGATGTCCTTCAAGTCTTAAAGCCCATCCTTGAAAACTCTGAGATAAAAAAAATTGGTCAAAATTTAAAGTATGACTTAGAGGTGCTCTTAAATGAAGATATAGCTGTCAAGGGCGTTGCTTTTGATACCATGCTAGAGTCTTATGTGCTTAATGCTGCTGCGACTCGTCATGATATGGACTCTTTAGCCAATCATTATCTCAATGAAGAAACGACATCCTATGAAGAGCTGTGTGGGAAGGGAGCTAAACAGATCCCATTTGCCCAGGTGTCTGTTGATAAAGCAACGCATTATGCCGGAGAAGATGCGGATGTTACTTTTCGCTTGCATCAAACGCTTAATGAAAAACTGATCGACGAGCCTTCCCTTTTAAAAGTTTATCAAGAGATAGAGCTTCCATTGATTGAAGTTCTGGTCAGTATGGAGCGAAAAGGTGTGAAGATAGATGAGTCTTTACTGAACACGCAAAGCGCAGAGCTCCATGAGCTTTTAGAAAATCTCTCGAAGCAAGCTTTTGACTTGGCTGGAGAAACTTTTAACCTAAGTTCCCCTAAACAACTACAAGCACTCTTATTTGAAAAACTTAAGTTGCCAATTATATCTAAAACTCCGAAAGGGCAACCTTCAACGGCAGAAAGTGTGCTACAAGAATTGAGCCATGACTATGAGTTGCCTAAGATAATTTTAGAGCACCGCTCACTGAGCAAGTTGAAATCCACGTATACAGATAAGTTGCCACTAGCCGTGCATCCGCAAACAAAACGGGTGCACACGTCTTATCATCAGTCTGGGACTGCGACAGGACGCTTGTCATCAAGTGATCCCAATTTGCAAAATATTCCCATTCGAACGATAGAGGGCAAGAAAATTCGAAAAGCTTTCATTGCGCCGCCGGGGAAGAAAATAGTGGCTGCTGATTACTCACAAGTTGAGCTCAGAATCATGGCTCATTTATCTCAAGACAGAGGTCTCCTTAAAGCTTTTGAGCAGGGAGAGGATATCCATCAAATCACCGCAAGCGAGATTTTTGGTACAGCACTCGCAGATGTTAGTCCCGATCAAAGGCGCTCAGCAAAGGCCATTAATTTTGGTCTTATTTACGGTATGTCTGCATTTGGCTTGGCAAAACAGTTAGACGTTTCTCGCGAGCAAGCCAATGGGTTTATGGAAACGTACTTTGAGCGGTATCCAGGTGTGCTTACGTATATGGAGTCAACTCGAAAGAAAGCAGCGCAGTATGGTTATGTTGAAACAATTATGGGGCGACGCTTATATCTGCCAGAAATCAATTCAAAAAATGGGCTGAGACGTAAAGCGGCGGAGCGTGCCGCTATCAACGCTCCTATGCAAGGCACTGCTGCGGATCTCATTAAGGCCGCCATGATTCAAATTCACCATTGGATTGAAACAACGCATCAGAACGTTGACATGATCATGCAGGTGCATGATGAGCTCGTATTTGAAGTGGATGAGCACTGTGTTGATGAGGTGGTTGTTCAGATAAAAAGTTATATGGAGAATGCCTATCAGTTAGCCGTGCCTTTACTGGTTGAGGTTGGTGTCGGCGATAACTGGCAAGAGGCTCATTGATCCAGCACTAGATGTATAAACATCCTTTAAAAAGAAAAAAGGAACTTAATGCTCTCATAAGAGTCATACCGGTAAGCGTCTTTAAAAGGGCGCTGTTACCGGCAGAACTCCTCCCCTAGCTGCCAGGTAACTTAAGCTTAACTTAACCCCAGAGTTAAGCTGTCGTTACGCCCCGGCAGAAAGCCGGGGTATTTTTTAGACAACAAAAAACACGAAGACTTAAAGACTTAAGAGCTGAACCAGCGACCGATGACTTCAGAGGCTTGCTCTACACCAATTTTTTTTAGGGCCGAGAATGTTTGGACTGAGAATTGACCTTCATAAGCACTAAACTGCTTTTTGACATTTAGCAGGGTTGCATTGGCAGGGCCGCGTTTTATCTTATCTGATTTTGTCAGTAAGATATGGATAGGTTTTCCCGAGGATGCTACAAACTCTAGCAGTTGCTTGTCAAAAGTTGTTAAGGGACGTCTTATATCCATAAGCATGATGAGCCCAAAAAGACATTGACGATTGGTTAAGTAATCGCTGAGTATGTGTTCAATTTGTGCTTTGATTTTAGGTGGAACCTTGGCATAGCCGTAGCCAGGTAGATCAACAAATCTCTTTTGATCTTCGAATTGAAAGTAATTGATAAGCTGAGTGCGCCCAGGTGTGCGACTGGTTTTAGCCATGCCATGGCGACCTAAAATCGTATTGAGGGCACTGGATTTTCCTGCATTGGAGCGGCCCACGAACGCAATTTCTACACCTTGGTCGGGCGGGCTTGATTTCAATGTTGGTGCGCTACTTAAAAATTCTGTGCAGCGGAAATCAAAAGGCTCTTCGGGTGTAGGTGTTTGGCTCATAGTGGTACCATATGGGTTACTTAAAGGGGCAATACTAAGAAGCCCTTAAAAATTAGTCAGTATAATCTTGAAACTTTCGGGTTTCGTACAGTGCTTGTTTTTGCTACGATATTGGCCCATTGTAAGGCAAATTGGTAAATGTAGGCAGTTCGGGCAACGGACTTAGTGTAACATGCAGGTAATCGCAGGAACTAGTTTTATCCGCGAAACCCCCTGTTTAGTTAACCTTATAACAAATTTGGAATGTTAATCATGAAATTTAGGCCATTTTTATTACTTCTTTCCATGTTTTTTGTGTCCGCAGTGCTTGCTGCTGACGGCAATATAGAGGCCGGCTCGACCAAGACAGAAACTTGTGTTGCTTGTCATGGCATGGATGGCAATAGTGTTGCGCCCTTGTGGCCGAAACTTTCAGGGCAACATGAATCGTATTTAGTTAAACAGCTAACAGAGTATAGGAAGGGGGAGCAGGGGAACCGGTATGAGCCTTCTATGTATGGTATGGCTGTTAACCTCTCAGATCAGGATATTTTAGATTTAGCTGCTTACTACGCAAGCTTAAAGCAATCACCTGGCAAAACCTTAGCTGCGTTTTTAGAGCCTGGGGCGCAGATTTATCGCGGGGGCATTCCTGAGAAAGGGATCACGGCCTGTATTGCTTGTCATGGTCCAAAAGGTCGTGGTAATGACTTGGCGGGTTTCCCGAGAGTCTCAGGCCAGAATGTAGATTATTCTGTTGGGCAACTTCAAGCCTTTAAAGAAAAAAGAAGATCTAACGATATGAATGCGATCATGCAAGATATCGCTAAAAAAATGTCAGATGATGATATGAAAGCTGTCGCAGAATATATGTCTGGATTACATTAGGGTTTATTTATGAAAAAATTAATCGTATGTTTTTTGGTGTTGTGGACTCACGTTGGATTAGCAGAGGCATCTTCATTTAAGGAGGGGCAGCATTACCAGCAGCTTCCTGTAGAGATGTTAGAAAATGAGCTGGTTGAAGATTTAAAGAAAGAGCATCCGGATCAGATCATTGTGCTTGAGTTTTTTAGCTATGGGTGTCATTGGTGTTATCAACTAGAGCCCAAAGTGGCAGATTGGTCGAGCCGTATTGATGAAAGCAAAGTTGTTTTTAAAAGGTTCCCAGTTGTTTTCCAAAGCTCGTGGGCTAATCTTTCTAAGGCTTATTTCACGGGAGAGGCTTTAGAGCTTAAAGATAAAGTGCATCATGCTTTGTTTGAAGCCATCCAAACAGAAACATTGAAATCAACAGCGCCAGATGTGCTTCAATCTTTTTTTGCAAAACAAGGGGTCGAAGAGCTTCAATTTGCTAAAACTTTTGATTCTTTTAGCGTTGAGCAACAGTTCAAAAGGGCCAATCAAATTTCAATTGCTTTTAGAATTACCGCAATCCCTGCTTTTGTTGTGTATGGGCCCAAAGGTGCCGTGATAACCTCGGCGAGAATGGCTGGTGGCGAAGACGAACTGTTTAAGGTGCTAGATTTATTATTGAACGAACAAAGGGCTCTGTCTTTATCTAAAAACAGCGATTAGTTCTTTTATTTTTTTTCGATTCTGACCAACACAGCTAATTACTCGTTGAACTTTTAGAGAGATGATATCAGCGCCTTTATAGAGTTCACGAGTGAAAGGCAAATCGTGATTTGAAATGAGAACCGCTCCGCCTTGGCTGGCTGTCTCTTGAGCAAGTTTGCTTAAGTTCTGCTGGTAGATGATTGGAAAAGGAGCACCGGCGTAGCTCGTAAAATTAGCTGTTTTTGATAAAGGAGCATACGGGGGATCGCAATAAGTGACGCCGTCGTGCCCAAGCTTTCCTGCTTTTTTCATCATAAAGGCATAATCTTTATTATAAAATTTTGTTCTCGATGCTACTTTTAGGTAGCTTTTAATTTCTTTTTCTGGAAAGTAAGGGTTTTTGTATCGACCAAAAGGTACATTGTATTGACCTTTTAGGTTATATCGACAAAGACCATTGTAGCCGGTTCTGTTTAAGACCAAAAAAAGAAAAGCTTTTTCTTCCAGATCGGTTGATTCGTTAAAACGCTTTCTAAAGGCGTAATATTTTTCAGATTGATTGTTTTTAGGCGTAAACCATTTGTTCGCTCGGGTGATGAATTTCGGGCCAAGACGTTTGATTGTTTTGTATAGATTGATCAAATCTGCATTGATATCGTTGATCCAATATTGCTCATAATCGTGATTTAAAAAAACGGCACCAGCGCCAACAAAGGGCTCTATTAAAACTTTCTTTTTAGGGAGGTGGGGGCTAATGTGCTTTAATAGGCGATATTTGCCGCCTGGCCACTTTAAAAAAGGTCTGGTATAACTCAATTCATTTTCCTATCAAGTTGCTCTGTATTTGTTTGTTAGCTATTTAACAATCAAGTGGTGATTTTGTAGGTTGTCCTTGTTAATATAGTAGCCTTCATTGGTTGCTTCATAAACTTTAAAAGCTTGCCATAAGGCTAGGTGAAAGTGTGCCTTGGTTAAGACATCATAACAACTCAATTCCTTATATTGTGTGTCGCTCGGCTCGCGCAAAGCTATTGCGTTTAGAGTGGCGGCCGTTTGGAGCTAAATGTGTTGCGCCTTTAGGGGTTTCTTCTCGAGATATTCTAAAGTTTTTATTCAAACACGCAAGCTGGCTTGATAAACAAGCTAGGAAAGAAGCTCTTCTTTTAGAAGGTAAGCTTTATCATTGGCCTCGCAAAATTAAAGATGGTTGTTTGGTGCCCTATATGGGGAGCCAGCTTAAAGTTGAAATAACCCCACTCTTACAGGGCACAGTAGAGCGCCGCGGTCGATTGTTGCTCGTATCAAATAAAATTAAACATAGGGATCTTGAAAGAAACATTGTTGACTGGCTTAAAAAAAGAGCTACTCGTTATGCTCTGCACTGGAGTAAAAAGATTACTCGTAACTTTGGTTATAAACCTAGATCGATAGTGGTTAAGGATCAAAAAAGTCGGTGGGGCAGTTGTGGGATCCACGATGACATATACCTAAATTGGAGGCTGATGTGTTGTCCACGCAGAGTCTTTATGTATGTTGTTGTTCATGAGCATAGTCATTTAAAGCACCGAAATCATGGAAAAAGATTTTGGGGGTTAGTTGGAAAGATGATGGTTGATTACGAGATCCAGGATAAGTGGTTAAGCCGCTATGGTTGTTTTTTGAATAACTAACTTGATGGCGCGCCCGAGAGGATTCGAACCTCTGACCTTTGGCTTCGGAGGCCAACACTCTATCCAGCTGAGCTACGGGCGCCAAGCGGCCAATGATACTTGGTATTGCTAGGATGATCTATGAATTTTCAAAAATACTCGTGAATATTGGTTTTCTAAGCAAGTTCAAGTGGTTATAATGGCATCAAGTAGATGGATGGTCTTTCGAGTATTTTTGGGGAGCATAGTGTGAACAATTTAATTAAAAGCAGAAAGATAGCATTTCTAATGATTGCTTTGCTGTTACCTGTTTTTAGCGTTTTTGCCTGGCAACCACAAATTCGAGAATCAATGGAGGCTCCTGCTATTAAAGCACGGATCCAGCCAATTGGCTCGGTTGAGGTCGACGGCGCAGCTCCCGTTGTTGAAGATTTAAGTGCGACAGCTCTTGGGCCTGATGCTGGCATGAAACGTTATAAAAAATCATGTGCTGTTTGTCATGGCGCTGGTATTGCTGGCGCTCCAAAATTTAGAGATAACTCTGATTGGAAAGAAAGAGTAACGGTCGGTATGGATCTTTTGCTTGCTTCCGCCATTAAAGGGAAAGGTGGTATGCCTGCTAAAGGGACCTGTATGTCCTGCTCTGATGAAGAGCTACGATTGGCCATTGAGCATATGATTCCGCAATCATAAAGAGTCAGCTAGACCATGTTGGGGTTGAGAGCTGACCGCTCTTTGCCCTATAGCTCAGCGCTTCAAGAAGAGATTTTTTGTTTAGAGTCTCTTCTTCATTTAAATCTGCAATCGATCTCGCAACTTTAAGTATTTTATAAAAAGCCCTGGGGGAAAGTAGTAACTTATCTAAGGTTTTTGCAAACCAATGCTTTAGCTCCGGGCTTAAGTAACAAAATTCTTCAATTTCTTTTGTTTTAAGATAGGCATTGGCCTTACCTTGTCTTCTAAGTTGTCGCTCTTGTGATTTCATAACCAGAGTAAGAGCTTGCTTGCTAGAGAAATTTTCTTGAGGCTTATGAAGCAAATCACTTTGTTTTAATCTCACAACATGCGTGTGCAGGTCAATCCTATCTAGAAAGGGACCAGAAAGCTTGCTTTGGTAACGTGCAATTTGAGTTGAGCTGCAATGACACGGTGTTTGCAGGTCGCCAAAATAACCACATGGGCACGGATTCATGGCTGCAATTAGTTGAAATCTTGCAGGGAAAGTTATTTGGCATTTTGCGCGGGAAATATGAATTTCACCACTTTCAATAGGCTCACGTAACACTTCTAGAACTTTTCGACCAAATTCTGGCAACTCATCCAAAAATAATACCCCCAAATGAGCTAAAGAAATCTCACCTGGCTTTGGATCGGTGCCTCCTCCAACGAGCGCGACAGCAGAGGCCGTGTGATGAGGCTGGCGAAATGGACGTCTTAGATCAAAATCATACGAAGGGGAAACCAAAGTATGGATAGCTAGTTTTTCTAGAGCTTCCTTTTCTCGCAGAGGAGGTAAAATGGTATTTAAACGACTTGCCAGCATGGTTTTGCCTGTGCCTGGTGGACCACTCATTAACATGTGATGGCCTCCGCTTGCGGCTATGACTAACCCTCTTTTAGCATGCTCCTGCCCAATGACATCGAGTAGATCTAGATCATGGGCCACGGTTAATTGTTCAATGCTGGCTTTGGGGTAGGCCTCCATTGGATTTTGACGACTTAGATGTCCAATAATTTGGAGTAAGTGTTTGGCCCCATATAATTCTAAATCTTTGACAAAAGAAGCATGATAAGCGCTTTCTAATGGTAAAAATAAAGCATGCTTGGCAGCACTAGCTTTTATGGCAACAGGTAAAATGCCTTGAATAGGACGCAGCTTTCCGCATAGCGTTAATTCGCCAATGGCTTCAAAAGGCTCCATTGGGATATTGATCTGTTTTGATGCCGCCAAAATACTAAGCGCAATGGGTAGATCAAATCTTCCTCCTTCTTTAGGGAGATCCGCTGGTGCTAAGTTAACCGTGATTCTTCTTTTGGGGAATTCAAATCCTGAATTCATGAGAGCACTTCGAACGCGCTCCTTACTTTCATTAACAGCAGCTTCAGGGAGGCCAACGATAGTAAATTTTGGTAATCCATTAGATAAGTGAGTTTCTACTTCAACTTGAACGGCATCCACACCGCGTGTTGCCCTGCTTAAAATTAATGCGTGACTCATTTTATCTCTTCTCAAGTGAATAAAATCAGAGATTAAATAGGTGTTTTAGGAATAACAACTAAAAAGGTGAGTTGGTATAAGAAGGTGCTTATTAAAGCTAGTGTTGTCTTTGAGGAGACCAGGCGCAAGAATGCAAAGGTTACCCCCCTAAGATGCTATTAATAAATGATGAATAGCATCATGAGGGGGGCACTTGCTGAAGTGTTTTAACCTTGCAAGAGTTTCTCTTCAGCCAGATAGAGCTGATCTGATTTGCCTAAGATAACAACCACATCCCCAGCCATTAAAACCGTATGAGGTGCCGGGCCATCACTTTTGTAGCCATTTCGTGTAAAACTTGCAACATCAATGGGCATTTTTTGTGACATAAATTCTTCAAGTGTTTTGCCAATAGCATAAGCACCCTCAGTGAGCTCAACGGCATGCAAGGTTTCGCTTTCAGTGTCGGCGCTTTCTAAATGCTGGTGATCTTCTTGGCTGGAGTAACAAGCTTGCAGAAGCTTATATCGATTTGTTTTGACTTCCCAAACTTGTTGGCGAGCTTTCTCTGGTGATGTGCCCATCAACATTAACATGTGAGATGCAACCATGAGGCTGGACTCAAGTTTGTCAGAGATAACTTCGGTGGCACCGGCTATTTGCAGTTGCTCTAAATGTCTGTCGTCAGCGGTTCTAACTAAAATAGGAATTTCCTTGTTGAGTCTTCGAACGACATGTAAACATTTTAGTGATTGATGAACATCATCGTACGCAATAATTAGAAGTCTGGAGCTGGTTACGCCACTTGCTTTTAACACTGATTCGTCAGAGGAATCGCCATAATAAATTGGCTCACTTGCCGCCCTTGCTTCTTTGATACGAATGGGATCCATATCTAAGCCAATGAATGGGATCCCCTCATATTCTAAGAAGCGTGCTAATGTTTGCCCGACGCGGCCATAACCACAGATGATCACATGCTTGTCTGTCGTGCCTTCGTGTCCTTCAATTTTTTGGAGATCACTGATTTCATCCTCTTGTTTGGGCAAGATAAGAGACGCTATCTTAGCACTTTTTCTAATGAGTATAGGGGCCACAGCAATACTAATAATAATTGAGGCGATAATGACTTGATTGGAATGAAGATCTATCAGTTGGTTAGCGCTAGCAATGGCAAGTAATGCAAATCCAAACTCACCCCCTTGCGCTAAAGTTAAGCCAGAGCGCAAAGATCCCGTGCTAGACGCACCTGCTATTTTTCCTAGAACTGCAATGACGATAGTTTTCGTTAGAATGATGCCGATAACAATGCTGGCAATCGTCGCCCATTCACTGATGAGGATTGCAGCATCAAGTTTCATACCCACTGTTATAAAAAATAACCCAAGCAATAGATCTCTAAAAGGTAGGATGTCAGATTCAATTTGGTGAACATATTCCGTCTCTGCAAGCATGACGCCAGCAAGAAAAGCGCCCAAAGCTAAGGAGAGGCCAACGTGCTCCGTGACAAAAGCCGATGCTAAAACAATGAGTAAACCGGTTAGCATAAAAAGTTCGGTCGAGCGAGCGTGAGCAATATTATGAAAGAGAGGTCGAAGCAGCCAGCGACCAGCGGCTAACATGCCTAGAAAGACCACGCTTCCCATTAAAAGGGCATGTAGCAAAGTGTCACCCAAAGAGCCGCCATCAGCTATTGCAAAAGAGGGGACAATAATAAGAAAAGGGACAGCGGCTAAATCTTGGAACAACAAGATACTTAGACTAAGCTTACCATGCTCTTCCTGAAGCTCATTTTGCTCAATCAATTGTTTAACAGCAACGGCGGTTGAAGATAGAGCTAGTGCGCCGGCGACAGCGATGGCTGCAGGCCAGTCCAGGCCAATGTATCGGCTAATCGCTAAGACTAGCACGGTACAAATCGCAACTTGCATCCCCCCTAAGCCTAACAAGGAGCGACGCATCGCTATGAGTTTTGGAAAAGATAACTCTAGGCCGATTGTAAATAAAAGAAAAACAACACCAAACTCAGCAATAAAATCTAAGCTGGGATGCTCTTCCATAAACTTCAAACCATAGGGGCCAACTAGTGCGCCAGCAAGTAGGTAGCCAAGGATTGGAGGCAGGTGTAATTTTCTTAGAAGCCAAACAATGGCGACGGCTATGGTTAGCACTAGAAGTAGTTTGTCAAAACTTACCACGATATTCCCTTGTTTAAAAATTTAAGTTAACGAGCGAACCAGTGTGAAGGTCCATTATGCTGTCTGTAAAAGTTGATTTGCTTCAAATCTATTAACAGCATATTTTGTATCATAATATAACTTAATAACTGTGCTTGCTACATTCACAGATGATTAGTTAAATTTAGAGATTCTTTTTCTTCTCTTGAATTAAAGCTTTGTAACTAATTGTGGTGAAAGGCTTTGTATGGTCAACATTTATCGAATAGCCCCTAACCGTTGTTGCTGTGCGCAGTATTATTTGCTTTATTTTTCTAACTTTACTTCTGTGATCTTTGATTTCGTTTTTAAGATAATCATTATTCATCTCTAACATTTTCTCCAAATAAGCCCAGTCTAATTCCCCTGGTTTTGCATATTTGACTTCCGCGTGCAATTTTTCCAAAGAATTGAGGGATAAGCTCCAGAGTCTTGTTTCTAGATTTTCAACAAGAGGAATGACCTGTTTTGTAAGATGACTAATGTCTTGGGTCATTTCTTCGCGGATCCGATCGGATCCAGCTTTGTAGGCCGCATTGAGTACTTTGCTCTTATGGTTGCAAAATTGAATAATCATGTTGTTGAGACCTCTTGTAAGATGTCCAAGTTCATCGTAACGTTTAGTCTTGATCCTCCCTGGGCTGTCAACATTGGAAGAAACGCTTGAGATGAATTCAGTAATTTTTCTTGTTGGATCAACAAAAGCATGCTGAATGATTTTCAATAATAAAAGCACCAATATAAAATTAGCAGCTAAGAGTGCCCCGTAACTTTGCTTGATGCTCTCTAGCATAAGCATCGAGGTGTTTTTAGGGGTAATGCTAAGTAGGATGACGCTTGGGGCACCACTGATATCTGAAAGATACGTATAGGTTTTCAGATTAGTTGGCGTCGATTCCATGTGGAACATTTTAGAATTGGCCTGTATCACAGGGATTAAGCTTTTAATTTGTTCCGGCAAATCCTTGACGCCAAGCGGAAACACTTCAATATGGATTCGCATTTGTTGAGAGAATTCTTTGATGCTCTCTTGGGTTATGAATTGTCCAAGAATCATCCAGCCAAGCTTTTCTCCTTTAGGGCTAACAATGGTTCTTGCGCTGATAAGCATGGGGCCTCGCCCACTCATAAAAATACCACTTAAAGTTTGTTGAGTCTGTTGAGAGCTTAAAAAATCCGGATTTAATTTTGATAATTTGTCAACAAAGTTAAGAATGGGAAAGGGTTTCTTTGAAAGGGGATCTATCGACGTTTGATGGATAGCCTTTAGGTCGTTATCGATAAGATAAAAAAGATGTATATTATCTTCAACCATGCGCTCTTGAGAGAATAGGATGTCTATTTTACTGAGCTGCTTTTTTTCAATAAGGTAAGGTAGAACTTTTTGTGATGACCATGTTTCCGATAATCTTTCCATATCATTAAGCTCAAGCTGTAAGAGGTTACGGGTTCTGTGAGTATTCTTTTCAGCTTCACTTTTTTCTAATTTATTAATTTCAGGCAAAACAACCATTGAGTTATAAGCGTAGAATATACCGCCTTGCAACAATAGAAAGGTTATAATAATTAATAAGAATTTTGATCTTAAATTCAAGATAATTCCTGCTAGGATAGAGCTCTATATTTAAGGATAGTTACCTTAAGTTGATTTACCAAGATATGAAGAGAGGTTTTATGCTAGATGCCTTATATCGCGCAGATCTTCAGGCGACTATGGTCGATAAGGTGGCTTTATTTCTAGCAGAGATTAAAGTCTCTGCAAATATCATTACAGCAAGCGCTGTTTTCATGGGTATTTTATCAGCATATTTGATAGCGGCAGGTTGGCCATGGTTAGCTCTGATTATATTGTGGGTATCAGGTTATCTTGACGTGCTTGATGGCACTTTGGCACGTTTGGGAGAGGCCTCTCCGGTGGGAGCCGTGTTTGATATTTTAGCTGATAGGGTGGTTGAAAGTGCTATTATCGTGGGGTTGTTTTTGGTTGCTCCACACGCCAGAGGTGGTTTATGTTTATTGATGCTGGCCTGCGTTTTGTTGTGTGTGACTTCATTTCTTGTGGTTGGTGTCTTTGTTGAAAATGATTCAAATAAAAGCTTCCACTACAGCCCAGGTTTGATTGAGCGGGCAGAAGCTTTTATATTTTTTAGTTTAATGATCTTGCTGCCAAGATACTTTGGGATCTTAAGTTTAAGTTTTTCTTTGCTGGTATTGGTGACGACCGTGATTAGGGTGTTGGAGTTTAGACAGGCATACCGTTAGCTAAAGATCATGAGGCTCGGATTGTTCGCTTGATTCGGGCGCCTTGTTCATAGCAGCCAACTGACTTTTGATGACTAAGAGATCAGATTGGGCACGTTTTAATATTTTAGCTTGGGCGTCAAATTCTGATTTTGTAACCAAGTTGAGAGAGGAAAGCCAAGTTTCAAGTTTAGGCTGTAAATCAGAGATTAACTGTTGGTTCACTTGTTGAAACTGCGATGGTAATGTGGCTAAAAAATCGCGAATGAGCTGAGGGCTTATTTTAGACATCATAAAAATCAATCAAAAAAGAAATTTATATTAACAGAAAAGAGAGAGCAATGAAATTAATCACAGCAATCATCAAACCTTTTAAGCTTGATGACGTTCGAGAAGCCTTGGCAGAGCTCGGTGTGCAAGGCATTACAGTCTCGGAAGTCAAAGGTTTTGGGCGTCAAAAAGGGCATACGGAGCTTTATAGAGGAGCTGAGTATGTGGTCGATTTCTTACCAAAGGCTAAGATTGAGATCATTTTATCCGATAAAGATGTTGATAGGGTGATTGAAGGGATCATGAAAGCTGCGGTGACAGGCAAAATTGGGGATGGCAAAATTTTTGTGTATCCAGTTGAGGAAGTCATCCGCATCCGCACCGGAGAATCCGGTGAAGATGCTTTAACTTAAGAGTTATAAAGAGCGGTTAACAGCTTATCCCAGATTTCTAATAAGGCCTATTTCAGAGAGGCTGCTGTGATGGATAGCTTGATTGTAGTATTGAGTTGTTTGCTCTATTGCCTGGCTAGCTCGAATATTTTTATTAAGTATGTGAGGGCTTGCCATGGTTGCAGACCAAAAACCTGTTGGGTAAATGGGCTGAGGGAAGGTATAGGTCAGGAGATCGCTAAACCCTGATTTTCTCAAGCGTGATCGCATGGTTTTAATCAAGTCTTGATGGACCAGGGGGGATTCACTTTGTTGCACTAAAAGGCCATCAGGCTTTAAAACTCTAAGGCATTGCTTATAGAAGGCTTCATTAAATAAAGCTTCACCTGGGCCAACCGGATCTGCGGAGTCGACAATGATGACATCAATACTATCCGTGGCGGCTTGTTGCATCCATAAAATGCCGTCATCAAAGATGAGTTTTGCTCTTGGGTCATTATTTTGGGCACACAGCTCAGGGAAATATTGTTCGCTAAGTCTTGTGACTCTTTCGTCAATTTCAATTTGAGTGACTGATTCTACTGGATGTTTCAAGCATTCAAATAAAGTTCCACAGTCGCCACCACCAATAATGACAATATTTTTTGGGGATGGGTGGGTTAAAAGAGGGA
>CAYGPI010000056.1:0-18823 GCA_964351745.1 uncultured Francisellaceae bacterium | reverse complement strand
CTCTTAACTCATCTGTAAGTGATGGATCAATCACTGTACCAACGATAACTGTCGCATTGTCCGAAGTGAAACTTTTAACAGCATCTCCAACTTCTTCAAA
The DNA here is from genome assembly GCA_964351745.1 of uncultured Francisellaceae bacterium. Classification (GTDB taxonomy): domain Bacteria; phylum Pseudomonadota; class Gammaproteobacteria; order Berkiellales; family Berkiellaceae; genus CAYNJF01. Next base: position 18,723 of record CAYGPI010000056.1, on the reverse strand, counting down.
CTCTTGAATAGATAGATTTAAACCAGCGGTAACATTAACAAGAACGCCTTTTGCACCAGCAAGATCAATATCATCAAGCAATGGGCTTGATATCGCAGCTTGCGCAGCATCTCTTGCTCGATTATCTCCAGATGCAGCTCCCGTTCCCATCATCGCTAAACCCATTTCAGACATAACGGTTCTAACGTCAGCAAAATCGACATTAATAAGACCTGGTTTTAAAATTAACTCCGAAATGCCTTGAACAGCACCGAATAAAACATCATTCGCAGCTCTAAAAGCATCAAGCAAAGTAACACCCTTGCCTAAAACATTAAGCAATTTTTCATTAGGGATCGTAATTAAAGAGTCAACATGCTGCTTTAAAGAGCGAATGCCTTCCTCTGCAACCTGCATACGTTTACGGCCTTCAAATGGGAATGGACGCGTGACAACAGCAACAGTTAAAGCACCTAATTCTCTGGCAATTTCAGCAACAACCGGCGCACCACCTGTTCCTGTTCCACCACCCATACCAGCGGTGATAAAAACCATATCAGCCCCTTCTAGGACATCGCGAACTCTTTCAACATCTTCTAGTGCTGCTTGACGGCCAACATTAGGATCAGCTCCGGCTCCAAGTCCTTTAGTGACATCTGCACCTAGCTGCAATATTGTTTTTGAAGTTGCATTTTTTAACGCTTGAGCGTCTGTATTAGCACAAATGAACTCAACACCTTCAATGTCATGAGCAACCATGTGTTCAATAGCATTACCGCCACCACCACCAACGCCAATGACTTTAATAACAGCGCTTGTTGGAAAGCTATCGACTAATTCAAACATCTCGCTCATGATTTATTCTCCTATGGTCAATTTAGTAGACCAAATATTAAAAAAAACTTAAAAGTTACCTTGGACCCAACGCTTCATCTTTCCAAAGACCCCAGGAAGACCATGCTCTGTGCGTGTATGAACCGGCCGCTCAATCTGTTGCTGCTTACCGTATAACAGTAATCCAACCCCAGTGGAATAGATAGGGTTGCTTACTACATCAACCAACCCTGACATGTCTCTTGGCAAACCAAGTCTAACAGGCATTTTGAAGATATCTTCCGCAAGCTCTACTGCCCCTTGCATTTTCGAAGAACCACCTGTTAGCACGATACCTGAGCCAATTTTTTCATCAAGCCCATATTTCTGAAGCTCTTTGCAAACGAGTCTTAACAACTCTTCGTATCTAGGCTCAACAACTTCTGCTAAAGCTGCTCTAGAAAGCCTTCTAGAAGGCCTATCTATCACCCCAGAAACATCAAAGCACTCTTGTGGCTCAATTAAACTACTATGCGCACAAGCGTACTTTATCTTAATTTGCTCAGCACTTTGAGTTGGTGTCCTCAGTGCCACAGCAATATCATTCGTCACTTGGTCTCCCGCAATTGGAATAACAGCCGTGTGTCGAATCGCTCCTTGGGCAAAAACAGCTATATCTGTTGTCCCACCACCAATATCAACTAGGCAAACGCCTAATTCTTTTTCATCTTCTGTTAAGACAGCATAACTAGATGCAAGCTGCTGAAGTATAATATCATCAACTTCTAAACCGCATCGTCGAATACATTTTACAATATTTTGCGCCGCACTAACACTGCCCGTTACGATATGAACTTTAGCTTCTAGTCTAACACCAGACATACCAACTGGCTCTCGAATACTATCTTGGTTATCGATAATAAATTGCTGAGGCAATATGTGTAATATTTTTTGATCTGCTGGAATTGGCACAGCTTTAGCTGCATCAATAACTCGCTCGACATCTTGATTCGTTACTTCGGTATCACGGATAGCAACAATGCCATGCGAATTTAAGCTTCGTATGTGGCTGCCAGCTATGCCTGTATAGACTGAGTGAATTTGACAACCAGCCATTAACTCAGCTTCTTCAACCGCTCTTTGTATTGAGCTTACCGTAGATTCAATGTTAACCACCACGCCTTTTTTAAGGCCTGTAGACGGATGAGAGCCTATCCCAATCACATCCACACGCCCGTCTGGCGTTATCTCACCAACGATAGCAACAACTTTTGATGTGCCTATATCTAAGCCAACAATTAAGTTTTTTTCAGAATTTTTTTTAGTCATGAACAAACGGTCTCCTTAGCCGTGAGCTCAAAAAGCTACTCATCATACTTGATCTTAAGCCCATACCTTTATAGATTAGCATCTTCTTTCCAACCAACAGCCAATCCACTTGTATAGCGCAAATCAACATAAGCCACATTTTTGTGCTGCTTATACAATAGTTTATCGTAGACTCGAACAAATCTCTCTAAACGCGTTAACATTTCTTGAGTTCCCAAAACCACTTTAATTCCATTTGACAAAGTAAGCTGCCAAGCACCTCTGTCAGCTAATTCTATAACTTCTAATTCAAGATCAAGTTTAGCTATGGCCTCACTTACTGTATGCCATATCTCGACAATTTGCTCTTGCCTTCCCTCTGGCCCATAAAAATTTGGTAGCGACGAAAGCAGCCTAACATTATCTGGTATAATTAAGGCACCATCCATAGTTATGATTGCTCTACCGTTCCAAATTGCCAAAGGTTTATGCTCAATTATTTTAACATGCAGCCTATCCGGCCACACTCGCCCTACCATAGCATCTTTTACCCAAGGTAGATAACATAAATCTTCCTTTAAATTTGAAACGCTTAACCCAAAGAAACCATGATTCAATTCTTCTGACATAACATCATAAAGCATTAATTTAGAAATGTGCTGATGGCTTCCAGTAATTTCAACTTTTCTTATCGGAAAAGGTTTACTCCAAGAGAAAAACATAACTAACAAAAAACTACAAGCAACCATTAGCCCTATCATTAAACCAACCAACAAATATTTCATTTGTTTCGGTTTGCTCGCCAAAGAATTAGCATTAGCTTTATGCATATAGCGTAACTATTTTCCTGCCACCCTGGTTGACTTCATGGACATCTCTTGTGATTGCTCTAAAGTCGTTGACAAAATATTTAACACTAAATCCTCAAAGCCTAAACCCACCGCTTTTGCAGAAAGAGGTACTAGACTATGATGAGTCATCCCAGGGATTGTATTAACCTCTAATATCCAAAATTTACCCTGATTATCTAGAACAAAATCTACTCGTCCCCAGCCCGAACAACCCAAAGCATAAAAAGACTGCTTAGCTAATTTTCTTACTTCGTATTCCTGCTCCTGCGTTATTGGTGCAGGGCAAAAATATTGCGTTTTGTCAGATTTATATTTAGCTTCGTAGTCATAAAATTTATCTTGAACTTGGACTTGAACTGATGGAAGTGCCTCATCACCAATAACACTAACAAAAAAATCTTTTCCAAAGATCCATGGTTCTAATAAGACTGGCCCATACTGTCTTGCGTCGTTAAAAGCATTTTCTAGCTCTGAACTTTCATTCACACAATATGTGCCTACGCTGGAGCCCTCAGAAACAGGTTTCACAGCCATTGGAAAGTTTATTTTCTTACTTATTTCTATTGCTTGAAACAGATCATAAGCAATGCCAAATTTTGGAGTAGGCAAATCAAGGGCATTTAAAATCAACTTAGCTCGAGGCTTGTCCATGGCTAAAGCGGAGGCTGCGACACCACTACCTGTGTAAGGCAGACCAAGGCTTTCCAAAGCGCCTTGAACGCAACCATCTTCACCGTACTTACCATGCAAAATAAGAAAAACTCTATCAAAATGACCATCAATGAGTTTCTTGATGTAATCACCGGTCGCATCAATTGCATGAGCATTAACGTGCTTATTTTTTAAAGCAGCCAATACATTTTTCCCAGATTCTAAAGAAACTTCACGCTCAGTAGAGTCCCCGCCGAGCAAAACAGCAACTTTCCCAAATGATTTTGCAGAAAATTTTTCATTTTTTAAAAACGATCTAGGGTAAGCAAAGAAATGCTCATTGTGCAGCACTATGCTTTTGGACATCGGGAAACACTCCTTGCCTGGCCGATGATTCTGACTTCATGGTCTAACTTTACACTAAACCTATCAAAAACTGTTTCTTGAATCATTTTGATTAATTGCTCAATGTTATCTGAGGAAGCATTCCCACTGTTAATAATAAAGTTAGCATGTTTTTGAGAAATAATCGCCCCTCCCTGTTGGAAACCTTTCAAATCACAGGCTTCTATCAGGCGTGCTGCAAAATCACTTCCCGGATTTTTAAAGACAGAGCCACAATTGAAAGTGCCTATTGGTTGCGTGTCGTTTCGCATTTTCAAAAGCTCTCTAATGTGACGCAAGGCTGTTTGCCCCATACCAATTTTACAAGGCAAATCTAAATAGGCAGCGTAATAACCCTCTTCAGCATTGGATTTGTTTTTAACAGCTCTGTAACTAACCTCAAAATTATCAGGGCTTCTCACGAATACTGCGCCAAACCTATCAATTGTGTGAACTTGAGATACCACATCCCATGTTTGTCCCCCAAAAGCCCCGGCATTCATAGCCAGCGCCCCGCCTATTGTGCCAGGGATGCCTGCGAAAAATTCTGCCCCAATAAAATCATTCTGACAACAAAAGCGAGCAATCTTAGCACAAGCAACGCCCGCTTCCACATATATTCTATTGCCCACAATTTTAATTTGATTCAACTTGCGGGTATGGATAACCAACCCAGGGATACCAGCATCTCTAATTAACAAATTACTCCCCAACCCTAGCCAGGTGATAGGCGTCGGAGGGGGCATTTTTTGAAGCAACAAGGAGACAGCTTCTATAGAGTTAGGTTGTGAAAAAAATTGAGCACAACCCCCTATTCGCCAGGAATTCAAAGGTGCTAAGGATACCTGCTCTTGAATGCGGCAAGCGCTCAACTCGCTATCCGTTGCAAACCAAGAGCCTTTGCTAGTTTTTGAGCTATCTTACCAATGTCTCCAGCTCCCTGAGTAACCAAGACATCATGACCACCAAGGTGAAGGCTTACTAGGTCCAATAAGTCATCATGGTGAGGCACAAAAATTGGGTCGCATTGACCACGGGCTCGAATAGCTCCACTTAAAGCTCTGCCATCGGCTCCGTGCATTGGCTTCTCTCCTGCTGAATAGACCTCAAGCAATAGTAAAGTATCCACAGAAGATAATACCTCGACAAAATCCTCAAAGAGGTCATGTGTTCGACTAAATCGATGAGGCTGAAAAGCCATGACCAACTTTCTATCTGGCCAAGCAAGGCGAGCAGCATCTATAGTCGCTTGTATTTCTGTTGGATGATGCCCGTAATCATCCACTAGGATAGTCTGATTAGGACAAATTTCTTCATTAAATACGTGAAAGCGTCTACCGATCCCTTTAAACTCTGAAAATGATTTTTTTATGGCGTCAATTTGTACATTTTCTTCCAAGGCCACGATCATGCTAGCCGTTGCATTCAAAGCATTGTGCTTACCTGGAAGGTTAAGTTCGCAAGGAATTTTTTGATTGTGCTTACGTGATTCAACCATAAATTTGACACGAGTGCCCGTTTGCTCGAAATCATGGACTCTATAATCAGCGTCAGGATGAAAGCCATAAGTGATTAAAGGACGGCCAATGATAGGTATAATTTCTCGGATAACAGGGCAGTCCATGCAGGCCACAACTAAGCCATAGAATGGAAGCTTATGAGTAAAATCAACGAAAGTCTTTTTAAGCACTTCAAAATCATTGTTATAAGTGCTTAAGTGATCTTTATCAATATTTGTAATGATAGCGACCATTGGGCTTAATAATAGAAAACTACCATCACTTTCATCCGCTTCAGCGACCAAATATGAGCTAGCGCCTAATTTTGCATTGCTACCTGAGCTATTAAGCAAGCCACCAATAACAAAAGTTGGATCGAGGCCTCCTTGACCTAAGACGCTTGCCAGTAAACTCGTTGTTGTTGTCTTTCCATGTGTTCCTGCGACAGCAATACCATAGCGAAATCGCATCAGTTCAGCCAACATTTCTGCTCTTTGTACAACTGGGATGTGCCTATCATGCGCAGCAACAACCTCTGGATTATCATGTGATATGGCTGTGGATCGAACAACAACATCAGCATTTTCTATATGACTTAACGAATGCTCATAATAAATGTCGGCGCCCAGGGTTTCCAAACGCTTGGTCATATTGTTTTTAGATAAGTCAGAACCAGTGACATGGAAGCCTTCGGTCAATAAGACTTCGGCAATACCACCCATGCCGGCTCCTCCAATACCTACAAAATGTATTTTTTTTATTCTCCGCATGGCAAGAGAACCAGGCATAACGCTATTAAAAATTTTTTGTTCAAAATTACTGGGATCTAACACTACTTTCCTCAACACAAAAATTGGCTACTTCCTCAGTCGCGTTTGGCTTAGAAAGGGCATGTCCTTTCTGGCTCATTTCAGCAAGACTATCTCGGCGTTTAGCTAGTTTAATAATCAATTGACTTAAACTGTCGATGCTTAGCTGATCTTGAGGTAGCAAGATGGCTGCATCAGCATCCGTCAAATATCGAGCATTATAGCTTTGATGGTCGTCAACTGCATGTGGGAAAGGAATTAAAATACTAGGAACCGCCGCTGCTGCTAATTCTGCAACGGTTAAAGCGCCCGATCTAGCAATAACCAAGTCAGCCCATTGATACGCTTGCGCCATATCTTCAATAAAAGGCTCAACTTTAGAGCCAGGTAACACAGTTTCGTATGCCTTCGCTGTTTCAGCGAAATCCTTTTTTCCAGTTTGGTGCCAAACATTTAAAGACACTTCTGAGCCAATATGCTGAACAACATTGGGGCAAATTTTATTTAAGATGCTAGCTCCCAAACTGCCCCCAATAATAAGAAGCTTTAACGTTTCTGTTGAATTAAAAGTGGACTCTTTTGACTGCCCAACAGCAACAATACTTTCCCTGACGGGATTTCCAGTAATAATCACTTTGGAATAACGAAATGTTTTAGGAAAAGCTGTCAATATTTTTGTAGCAAATGGTGCCAGCAACCTATTTGTCAGGCCACTTATTGCATTTTGCTCATGAAGAATTAAAGGGATCCTTAATAACCAAGCTGCAATCCCACCAGGACCTGAAACATAACCACCCATACTCATGACTGTGTGTGGCTTTATGCGTCTAATAATAATCATTGATTGTACTAAAGCACGGATGAGTCTAAATGGAGCTAATAACAACCCAAAGATGCCTTTGCCACGCAGTCCTTGAATATCAATGGCATGAAACTCTATGCCTTTGCCTTTTATAAGCTCTGCTTCCATGCCCTTTTTAGAGCCTAACCAATAAACTTCAATCCCTTTGGGCATTAACTTATAAGCCACTGCCAAAGCAGGCATCACATGGCCACCTGTGCCCCCAGCCATAATAAGCAATTTATGTTTCATCTTAGCTGGCAAACCCAGCCTCCTTTCTAAAGTAAGTACGATTATCTCTATCAACTCTAAAAAGTAGACCTAATGAGAAACAAACCATTAACAAGCTACTCCCACCGTAACTTAAAAGTGGCAGAGTTAGTCCTTTTGTTGGTAAGAGTCCTGTATTAACCCCCATATTAATCAATGCTTGGAGACCAATCCAAAAAGTAATTCCGTAGCTTATAAATGCCGAAAATTTATCTTTACGCCGCTCAGCTAGTAACCCTATCTTAATACCTCTATATATCAATCCTGCAAATAGTAGTATCACGCTAACGGCACCCAGCAAGCCTAACTCTTCTGCCAAAACCGCAAAAACAAAATCGGTATAGGCTTCAGGTAAATAAAATAATTTTTGTATGCTTGAGCCTAGCCCAACGCCAAACCACTCACCTCGACCAAAGGCAATCAAGGCCTGTGTTAATTGATAACCGGAATCGTATTGATAGGCCCATGGATCTAAAAATGCAGTCAGGCGCTTAATACGGTAAGGCGCACTAACCATTAAAGCACTAAAGCTAACGATAATAAGAGACAATAAAACTAGGAAGTATTTTAAAGGAACGCCAGCTAAGAACAGCATGCCCAACCCTGTTGTCATAATCACAACGGTTGCACCAAAATCTGGCTCAAGTAATAACAAGGCAGCTAAAATACCTAGCAATCCTAATGGCTTCAAAAATCCAAACCACTGAGTGCTCAAAGCTTCTTCATGTCGAACAATATACCTAGATAAAAAGATAATCATAAAGACTTTAGCGACTTCTGATACTTGCATATTAAAAATACCCAAGCTTATCCAGCGCGCGCTTCCATTAGCAGTCTTGCCGATGCCTGGGATAAGCACTAGAACCAACAAAACAAAAGTAAGCACAAGCAAAAAGCCTGATGATTTATTCCAAAATTTCATGGAGCACATGGAAACAAGAATGGTTAAAAGTACACCAAACCCTAAGTAAGCAGCATGATGGTAGGCATAGTAAAAAGTAGAGCCTAATCTTTTTTGAGCAATCCCCATAGATGCGGAGGTCACCATGACCAGCCCCAACAACAATAAAGTAACCATGCACGCCACTAAAGTTGGGTCAAAGCGCCACCTAAGCCATGATTTAGAATCGAGAGAATCGAGGACAGCCATGTCAATGCTCCTTAGAGTTCACTTACCGCCTGAATAAATACTTCCCCACGCTCTTCAAAATTTGCAAACGCATCTAAACTTGTACAAGCGGGGGAAAGCAAAACTGTATCACCAGGTTGACACAATTGAGAAGCTCTCTTAATCGCAGATTTAAGATCTCCACAATCTTCACAAGGAGCGCTTCGACTTAAAGCTTTTCCAACTAAAGGGCCATCTTCACCAAAAAGTAAAACGTAGCGCACATGTGCTTCAACCAGTGCGTTCAATTGAGAAAAATCAGAGTCCTTAGCCTTGCCCCCAGCAATAAGTATAATTTTTCCTTTTGTTTTTTGTGCAACTGACTCAATAGCAGCTCGGGCCGCGCCAACATTTGTTCCCTTTGTATCGTTAATCCAAACGACTTGATCTAATTCTCTTATGACTTGGCATCGATGTTTTAGATCTTCAAAAACTTTTAACTCGTTAAGCATGCTATCGCTGCGTATCCCACAAGCATAGCCTATACACAGCGCACTTAGAGCATTTAGCACATTGTGCTTACCAAATAACTTAATGTCTTCCACAGGCATCAGTAGCTCGTCGCCAAAAGCTAACCAGGATTTATCTGATTGACTTCTTAGCCCAAAATGACCTTCGTTTGGCTCATCAAACCCAAATGTGATGTGTTTGGCTACTTCCACACGTGGTACTGTATTGGCATCATGCCGATTATAAACAGCTATTTGAGCATGGTTGTAAATAGATTGCTTAGCCTTGACATAAGACTCAAAAGATCCATGTCTATCTAAATGGTCAGGAGAAATATTTAAAATAGCAGCCACTTTTAATTTCAAAGATAATGTAGTCTCAAGTTGAAAACTAGATAGCTCCAAAACAAACAACTGCGCTGACTTTTGAGCTGCAAGTAAATCTAGAGCTGGCACGCCAATATTACCGCCAATAAGCGTGTGCATATTGTCTCTTTTGGCCATCGCGCCAACCAACGATGTCACTGTGCTTTTGCCATTAGCACCCGTAATGCCAACAACTGGCTGGCTTATTTCTTGAGCAAAAAGCTCTATGTCGCCCCACAAGGGGATCCCTTTCTCTTTCAGTTGATTAAAGATAGGCAGCTCTAAACTAAGACCAGGAGGTACGATAACTGCTTTTGCCTGTAGCATGAGCGCTTCTGGCAATGAGCCTGTATAGAGCACCACATCCGGAAATTTTTGCTGAAAAATTTTCAAATTAGGAGGCTTCTCTCTGGTATCGGCAACGATAACGTCTAGCCCTTTCTTTTTTAAGAACCGCACGCATGCCAACCCTGTTCGGCCTAAGCCCAATACAACATATGTCATAATTTTACCTTTAACGAAGCTTTAATGTTGCCAGACCCAACAAAACAAAAATCACTGTCATAATCCAAAACCGCACAATCACTTTAGGCTCTGGCCATCCTTGTAACTCAAAGTGATGATGCAAAGGTGCCATTTTAAAAATTCTTTTTCCTGTTAACTTGAAAGAGCCTACTTGTAAAATGACAGAGATGGTTTCCAACACAAAAACACCACCCATGATAAACAAAGCTATTTCTTGGCGAACGATAACGGCCACTGTGCCTAATCCAGCACCTAAAGCCAGAGCACCCACATCACCCATATAAACTTGAGCTGGATAACTATTAAACCACAAGAAGCCAAGCCCTGCTCCCACCATGGCAAAACAAAAGATAACCATTTCCTCTGATCCCTTCACATAGGGCACAGTCAAGTACTGTGAAAATTCACTATGCCCAGCAACATAGGCAAAAATACCAAGCGCACCAGCAACGAGCACCGTTGGCAAAATAGCTAAGCCATCTAAACCATCCGTCAAATTGACAGCATTGGACGTCCCAACAATGACCAAATAGCTAAAGACAATATAAAAAATGCCTAAAGGCAACACGAGACTTTTGAAAAAAGGAAAAATAATAGCTGTCTCTTGAGGCGTGCTAGCGTAAGTGTACAAGAAACAAACAGCAGCTAATCCTATAAGCGATTGGAAAAAATATTTAGATCTAGCTGAAAGACCTTTAGAGTTTTTACCAACAATTTTTTTATAGTCGTCAAACCAACCTACAACTCCAAACCCCAAAGTCACGGTCAGCACAACCCAAACATAAGGGTTTTTCAAATCGGACCACAACATGGTTCCCATGGTAATGGCAAACAAGATCAAAACACCTCCCATAGTGGGGGTCCCTTGTTTGATCAAATGTGTTTTAGGTCCATCATCTCTAACAAACTGACCTAGTTGCTTATTCTTAAGCCATGCAATAACAGCTGGCCCAAAACACAAAGAAAAAGCTAACGCCGTCAAGGCCGCTAAAATAGCGCGCAAAGTAATATAATGAAAGACATTAAATGTATGATTAAATTGCTCAAGATAATTAGCAAGGGCTAAGAGCATGATTGCTCTCCTTTTGAGTTAATAAGATCATGAACAACTGATTCCATCTGGGCTGAGCGAGACCCTTTGACTAAAATAGTAGCGCCTGGATTTGTTAAAAGTAGTTCATCCATTAATGAGCGCTTATCTTTAAACCATTGCCCATGTTGACCAAAAGCCTCAACCGCTAGCTGACTTAAAGGACCTGTTGCGACCAGCTTATCGATGCCTGACTGTTTCGCAAGTTGGCCAAGTTTCTGATGCCAGTCTTTGGCATCAGCCCCAAGCTCTGCCATATCTCCCATCACTAAAATACGTTCACCACGACAAGTTTTTAAGTAGTCCACAGCCACTTGCATGGAGCCTGGGTTAGCATTGTAAGTATCATCCACTAGCACTGTACCATCTGCAAAATCTGTTTTTCTCATTCGACCGTCTACGCCAGAAAAAGATTCCAAAGCTTGTTTAATAACCTCAAGTTCCAAATTCAAAGTAGTTACACAAGCCACAGCACTCAGAGCGTTTTCAACATGATGGCGACCAGGCACTGCTAATTGTATAAAAATAGTCCCTTGAGGCGTGACTAAATCAAAACTGCATCCTCGACTATCCTCAACCACAGATTGAGCTTTAACCATTGCAGAGCCCTTTATGCCAAAGGTGACAACTGGGCGAGAACCAATTTTTTCCAGAAAAATTTCAGCATAAGGACTATCTACATTTAAAATGGCCGTAGCATCGGCTCTCAACCCTTCATAAATTTCTGATTTAGCTTTAACCACGCCCTCTAGACTGCCAAAGCCCTCTATATGTGCTGGGTGAATATTCGTAATTAAGCTTATCGTTGGATTAGCTATAGACATCAGGTAAGCAATTTCACCAATAGCACTGGCTCCCATTTCTAAAACCATAAATTGATGACTTGCATTTAAATCTAGCAAGGTTAAAGGCAACCCAATATGATTATTATAATTTTTTTGTGGAACTAAAGTCTTTCCAACATGAGACAACAAATGTCCAACCATAGATCGCACCGTAGTTTTTCCACAACTCCCTGTGATCGCTATGGATGGCATATGATATTGCTCACGATGCGCTTTAGCTATTAAACCAAGGGCAAGCGTGCAATCTGGTACGACTAAGGCACTCACACCCAACGGCAATTTTGATTCATCGCTAATAAGTACCGCACTTGCGCCTTTTTGGATCGCTTGCTCGATAAATTGATGTCCATCATGTTGCTCTCCTTTCAGAGCAACAAATAAACGATGAGCCAACGGTTGCCTCGTATCTGTCGCTAAACTTTCAATGTCAACATTTGGCCCAAAAAGCTTTGCCCCAGTGATAGATTTAATTTGTTCTAAATTCATTGTATTTCGCCTAACGTTCTTTTAACACACAGCACATCACTAAATGGCGTCTTTTGATGCTTTATGGTTTGAGTAGATTCATGTCCTTTGCCTGCCACTAAAATCACATCAAAACTTAATGCATGCTCAACGGCATGTTCAATGGCTCTTTGCCTGTCCTTTTCGATAAAAACATGATTCAGTTGCGAGCTGTCGATGCCAGATAAAATATCGTCAATGATCGCAGAAGGCTCTTCATCACGAGGATTGTCATTCGTGATAATGACTCTATCAGCTAGTTCACTCGCAATTTGTCCCATCATCTTTCGTTTCTCTTTGTCTCGATTTCCGCCACAACCAAACACACACCACAATCTTCTTTTGCAGCCACTTCGGGCAGCAATCAAAGCTTGCTTTAAAGCATCTGGCGTGTGAGCATAATCAACAAAAACACGCGGGTGATTCACGCCGCCAAAAGCTTGCATTCGACCAGGAGCCGGCGAAACTTTAGCTAAGGCTGCTAGTGCGTCCGTCAACGTAACGCCTTGTTGACAAAGAAGCCCCAAGGCTGACAACAAATTACTTAAGTTAAAACGACCAACAAGTTTTGATCGCAAAGTACCTTCCCCCCAGGGTGTACATACTTTAGCCTCTATACCCTGACGATCTAAATTAAAATGCTGTGTTGTTATTTTTAGCACTTTGGCATAGGAAGCAGTGGCGATCTCTGGCTCTGTTGAATAAAGACATACGGCCACATCTTTAGAAATGCCAGCTAACATTCTTTGAGTCCACGGATCTTCATCATTCAAAACAGCCATTTTCAAAGTAGGCTTTTTAAATAGCTTTTGCTTAGCTCTCCCGTAAGAATCCATATCAACATGATAATCTAAATGCTCAGGCGTTAGATTCGTAAAAGCGCCAGCACAAAAAGAAACGCCCCCAACTCGCGCTTGATCTAAAGCATGAGAGGACACTTCCATATTGACAACTTTAATCCCCTTGTGTGCAAGCAACGCTAATATGCGATGTAACTCCAAGGGATCTGGCGTAGTCAAGTTCAATGGCTGATTAAACACCGGAGAAATCACACCCAAGGTTCCGATCTGCGCAGATGGAACACCTAGCGAATTAAAAACAGAATCAACAACGTGACTAACTGTTGTTTTACCATTCGTGCCGGTTATGCCATTAATGATAAGATTGTCAGAAAGATTACCATAAAATTGACGAGCTATCTCCCCCAATTTTAACGATAAGTCCTCAACAAGAATGATTGGTGTTGTACAGTTTATCTTAGAAAAAGCATCCCAACCCCTAGCTTCTGCGACAATAACAGATGGGTTAAGTTTTAAAACTTGCTCAATGTACTGCCTACCATCACTCTTATAGCCTGGGTAAGCTAAGAAAGCATCACCAGATTTAACATGCCCGCTATGATTTTTTAAATTTGAAACGGTAAAAGATCTTTTGATCTCTTCAGTACAAAATGACTGAAATAAAGTTTGGCCATCCATTTGTGATCACTTTTTAACTAGTAAGTATTCTTGATTGCGACCCCAAGGAGAAACATTCATCAACCGTAATGCACCGGCCATAACATTTGAAAACACTGGGGCTGCCACTTGCCCACCATAATAATGGCCTGACGAAGGTTCATCAATAACTACTGCAATAACAATTTTAGGATTCTGTGCTGGGGCGAAGCCTGCAAACAAAGCAAGATGACTGTCTTTTTTGTATCCCTCTGGCCCAATTTTCCTTGCTGTTCCCGTTTTCCCAGCGACCAAATAACCTGGAACCTGAGCTCGATAAGCGGTGCCATCTTTTTGCGTTGTTTGAGCTAACATCTGAGTCACCGTGTTAGCCACCGAAGCTTTCAAGACACGCACACCTTCAACTTTTGATTGTTTTATAAAAGTGATCGGATTTTTAATACCACCAGCTGCCAACACGGCATAGGCCTGCGCTAACTGTAATGGCGTAGTTGAAATACCATAACCAAAACCTAATGTTGCTAAAGCAAACTTATTATGCCTACCACCATACTGAATATGACCCGAAGCCTCCCCGGGAAAACCAGAGTCTGTCACTTCACCAAAGCCAAGATTAGCTAAAGTGTCATAAAAACCCTCTGGCGGTAAGGTCAGTAAAAGTTTACTAATCCCAACATTACTGGATTTTTTAATAATCGTCCCTAAATCAATAAGTCCATAATTACGAACATCCTTGACTGTGCCTTGCCCTATTTTAAGCCAGCCTGGCGCCGTATTCACCTCAGAATGCGGATAATATTGACCTGATGCCAAAACATGAGCCATGCTAATAGGCTTCACGACAGAGCCTGGCTCAAACTGATCTGTGACAGCTTTATTCCTTAAGCTCTCATCATACGATTTACCAAAATGATTAGGATTGTAAGAAGGCGCATTAGCCATCGCTAAAACTTCAGATGTTTGAGCATCTAAAACAACGATTGAACCTGACTTTGCGTGGTGCGCTTTAACTGCTTTCAAGATTTCTCTATAGGCTAAATATTGCAGCCTTGAATCAAGACTTAAATAAATGTCTTCTCCTGGGCGTGCCGCTTTAACTTTATCCAAACCTTCGATTTGTGCCCCGAGCCTATCTTTAATCACGGTCTTTTGACCTGACTTTCCTGACAAAGTCTCATTGAGAGATAATTCCAATCCTTCAATGCCTTGATGATCTACATTGGCCCGACCAATCACATGGGCTGTGACTTCTGCTGTAGGATAGAATCTTCTATATTCTGTTTGAATATGGATCCCTTCAAGTGCTAAGTCAACGACTTGCTTCGCTAAGGTTGGTGATATGTGGCGCTTTAAATAGATAAAAGATTTATGCTTGTGTTGCTTTATTTTTTCTAGATCATGTCTATCTAAATTTAAAAGCTTGGCCAAGTTTGGCCACTGATCGTTTTGTGGATTGAAGGATCTTGGATCCACCCAAACTGAAGGGACTGGAGATGATATAGCGAGAGCCTCACCATTTCTATCCAAAAGCATACCACGATAACTATTGATAGGAACCGTTCTTAAAGCACGCATGTCTCCTTGCAACTGTAAGAAATCATCTTCAACAAGGTGTAGCTGCGATAGCCGAGCAATCAAACATAGGCCTGGAATTAACAACAATCCCCAAACTATAAGATGACGCCATGATGACGATTCTCTTATCGCATGAGAATGAGGTTTCATCGAAAAACCTTAACATGCTCAGGGCTAGGGGCTCGCATCACTAAATGCTCTTTTGCAACTCTTTCTACTCGAGCATCAGTAGCCCAAGTGCCTTGCTCCAATAACAACTGGCTCCACTCAACATGAAGTTCGTCTCTCGCTGATTGGAGTGATTGTAAATGTGCAAAATGTTGTCTCGATGCGTGCTTCGTGTAAATAACACCTAAGCTAGAAGCTAAATTTAAGCTAATTAAGGCTAACAAAAGGCTCAACCCAAACCAAGAGTAAGGGCGTGCCATGGTTTTTAATCTTTTTTGCGACTTCCTTGCCATGTTTCTTATCCGATTTTTTGTGCAATCCTTAAGATAGCACTTCTTGATCTAGGGTTCATTGCGACTTCTTCTGCACTGGGGCGCATTTTTTTAGAAATAATTTCTAAATGGCGCTTATCATCTTGCGCCATGACAGGCAGATGAGCAGGTAGTTGTGTATGCGCTTGATCACGCATGAACCGCTTCACAATTCTGTCTTCTAACGAATGAAAACTAATAACACACAAACGTCCTTTTAGCGCCAAAACTTTTAAAGCCCCTTCTAAAGCTCGCTCAAGCACTTCCATTTCTTGATTGATATGAATGCGGATTGCTTGAAAACTTTTTGTAGCGCGATGTTTTTTTGACTTAGGATTTTTTGGAACACACCCTTCGATAATATCCACCAATTGCTTTGTCGTTGTAATTGGCCTTTCACTGCGCTTCTCAATAATATTGGACGCAATTCTTTTGGAGTATTTTTCTTCACCAAATCTTTTTAAAATATGATTAAGTTCAGGTTGCTCCGTTTGATTTAGCCACTCACTTGCGCTTTGGCCTCTAGTGGTATCCATGCGCATATCCAATGGACCATCAAACCTAAAGCTAAAGCCTCTTTCAGGCGCATCTAGCTGCGGAGAAGAAACACCAAGATCAAATAAAATGCCATCAACAGAGCCATAACACCCCAACTCTCTGCAGACATTATTGATATCACTAAAACAACCTTGGTGAATAAGCACTCGATCATCCTGACCGAAAAGTTTGCGAGCATGAGCAATCGCTTCTGGATCTTTATCAATGATAATAAGTCGACCATCAGGACTGAGCTTTCTAAGGATCTCACGAGTATGACCACCGCGCCCAAATGTGGCGTCAATGTAGATTCCATGGGAATCACGAATCATATACTGAATAGAATCTTGCTGTAATACGGGTACGTGCTGCTCTAATACCATCATAACGATATAGACATGAGTGAGGGTGGTAAATCTTCCCCGCCCGATGTCTCCTCCTTTAACCAATGTTCACGACTTTGCGACCAATGAGCTTCATCCCAAAGCTCAAACTTTTTACCCTGACCAATTAAAACAACACGCTTATCAAGTCCAGCGTAATCTCTTAATGGTGGAGGGATTAAAAATCGGCCATGGCTATCTAGTGAAATATCTGTTGCATGGCCAATTAACAATCTCTGTACTCTTCTAGCGGCTTTGTTAAAACTTGGAAGGGCCTCAACTTGTTTCTCTATCACATCCCATTCTGGAGTTGGATAAATCAACAGACAACGCTCTTCAGTGTCAATGGTCATCACCATTCGGTTCTCTGCTTCGTTTTGGACAAGCTCGCGGTAACGGCTTGGCATCGCCATGCGTCCCTTGATGTCCAAATTTAGTTCATTAACTCCACGAAACACTAAAACCGCCTTTTCCCACTTTGTCCCACTTCTTGCCACCTATTCACACTATAGGAAACGGCTAGCCCACTTGTCAAGGAAAGCTTACATACTAAGTAACGACCAGCCTCGTATTTTCAAGGGCCTATGCATTTGGAGACAAAATAGTTAAATAATTAACATATTTTTTTAGTTGGGTCATTTTGCCTGATTGGCAGTAAAAATACCAGGGAAATAGTGCGATGCAGTGAAGTGGGAGCTGGCCTATAAGCCGGGTTCTGTCTAGGACAATCATTCATCTTGGATTTGCGTCACCACAAATCTCATGCAACCTACCCGAACCCAATGCGGGCCGCATTTTGGGGTTCCTATTTGGTCTTGCTCCAAGTGGGGTTTGCCGTGCCGTATCATGTTGCCATGTACGCGGTGCGCTCTTACCGCACCGTTTCACCCTTACCAACCAAAACATAAAATGTTTTGCTCCCAATCATCTGCTCGTGAGCCGATCATTGAAATGTGTTGGCGGTTTATTTTCTGTTGCACTTTCCGTAGGCTTTCGCCTCCCAGGCGTTACCTGGCACTTTGCCCTATGGAGCCCGGACTTTCCTCCGCGGAAGCTATACTTCCACCGCGATTGCCCAGCCAACTCCCGCAGCAAAGATACCGTCTTGCTGAGACGAATGCAAGCATCAAATCAAAGGTAAGCTACCTTCTCGTGCATGTCATCTTAACTGGCCAATCTGATGAAGGGCAAGAAAGTGATTTTTGATGGTTTGGTTGAGCCATCTGCTTTTGCAGTTGATATATAAGAAACAAAGTTAATAACAAGCCCAATGGAATAATGCCGAGCGCAACTTTATATAAAAGAAGCGGTCCTATCACGGCATGTCGACTTAAAAGATCAATGCCCCAACCTATCAATGGTTGAAAAATCATCCCCCCCAACATAATCATAAAATTGGTCAGGGCCAAAGCGGTGCCATCCTTTCCTGGCAAAAGTGCTTTGCCTGAAATGAAAACCAAGACGTGAGAGCTACCAAAAAAGCCAAAAGCAAACAACAGAATCGGCAAAGCAAAAGAGGTCCCATAAGGTAAAATTAAAATCCAACAAATACTTATCAAGGCTCCCATCGTGCCCCAAAAAGTAGTGCGTGCCCAGTTTTGGGTAGCATCGTAGAGAAGGCCAAAAAATGGCCCACCAAGTGCCCAGCCAAAAAAGACTAAAGAGTTATAGAAAGCAGCATCTTGGCGTAGCAAGCCATAACTGTTCTCAATGAAAGGCAAGCCCCAAAGCTCTGCAAAAGCAGTAATAGGCAAAAAAGTAGTGCAGCCAATCGCACCGTTCAACCAGAAAGCTCTGCTTGTTAAGAACTGTTTGATATTCGTGGATTGTCCCTGCTGGCTGGCACAGAATCCAACTTGCTTGTCATGTGGCCGGTCACGTAAGAAAAAGATAAAAAAGCAAGTAATCACGACACCGAGGATCCCTGCTTGATAGGACAA
>CAYGPI010000055.1:0-19218 GCA_964351745.1 uncultured Francisellaceae bacterium | reverse complement strand
CCTCTGTACCTATCCTAGCGTTGAATCAAAATAATGCGATTAAGCGTGCTCCTAAAAATTTCTATCAATTTGCCCTAGCTCCCGAAGATGAAGCCGAGCAAATTGCAGCGAAAGCTGCTGCTTTGAATTTCAAAAATGCCGCAGTTGTTGTCCCTAATAATAACTGGGGTAATCGAATTTCAGATGCTTTCACGGCTCGCTGGCATGGACTAGGCGGTCATCTTGTTTCAAGTGTCCAAGTTTCTGCTCATGAAGATCAAGCCAAAGCCATTCGAGCTTTATTAAACATTGAAAATTCGCAAGCACGAAGCAATCAAGTAAAAATGGCTCTCAAAGAAAAAGTCAGCTTTCAGCCAAGACGTCGACAAGATATTGATGTCATTGTCTTAGCTGCTCCACCAGAGCAAGCTAGACAATTAAAACCTTTGTTTAATTTCTATTTCGCAGAAGATCTCCAGGTTTTAGCCACATCAAGTGTATATGCAGGCAAACTATCCCCCTCTATCGATCAGGATATGAATGGGATTATGTTTTGCGATATGCCTTGGCTTTTATCCAAAGACAAGAAATCGTATACAACAAAAGCAATGATCAATCATCACTGGCCAAGTGAAGCAACTGAGTATGCAAGACTTTTTGCTATGGGTGTAGATGCCTACGATCTGTCTGGGCAACTCGCTCACCTAGAAAACTACCCCCACAGTCAATATCAAGGGGCCACAGGCTTTCTATCACTAGGGTCTGATTACAGGATTGATAGACGCTTAGTTTGGGCACAATTTGATAAAGGTATCCCAAAACTGGTGAATTGATTAATTTTCGAACCACAAACTTTGAAATCATGCTAACTCATGTTAGCATGATAAAAAGCACTGTTTGTTTGAGTCGTTACTATGGCACCCAAAAAAGATGCATCTACACCTGATGATGAAATATCCAAAATCAACAGAAAAAAATTAGCTGAAAGCATCCTTACCATTCATGTGCAAAACAAATTACCAGCTAAAAAGAAGAGTTTTTTTCAGAGCTTCAAAAACCAAGGTGGGGATGATTCTGGCGTGACTAATGAGAAGCCTTCTAGCCAACCACAAAGAAAGCGATAACGTATCAGCTATCCCTTAATCAAACTGGTATGAGAACTTGATACCGTATCCTTTTGAGCTATCTCCGATAAGCCCATCGTGTGTCTGAATACCAGGAGCCATCTCCACCATCTGGGTCATTGACTGGCTTAATGGGCCTGACTTTACGCTAGAGACTTTAAAAGTTAGAGTTTCATCATATTGCAACTGAACCATTTTCTTCAGAGAAGAAAGCGCTTCCTTAACTTTATTCTTTTTCTTAGTTTCAATTTTTTGAGGTTGATAATAGACATTGGCAAAAATCTCGTGCCGCATCAATTCTTGAGGAGATATAGGTGCATCAGCGCTATTACGCGACCCAGCATGTGCCTGTGCTGATAAAGCTAAGAATACTAAACAGACTAAGCCTTTATTAATATCAACTCTCATTCGAACCTCTGATAGCATTGTGCAATCGCAGCACAATCTTCTTAAATTATTAAAGTAGTATTAATAACTAATAGGATAAGACTCGAATATTTTCCAAAAAAAAATCCATTTTTTTTCTCCCTTCTGTCTGCTCATTGTGAAACGAAAGAAAGCAGATAACAATCACTATAATCTGCAAGCACCTCAGTCCCTGCCACTTACATGATTTATCCAAGCCTATTTACAAAAATTTGAGGTTTGAATCAAATAAAGGTAGTTTGAGCAAAAACTTTCTATGAGGCATTTGATGAGCCATTTAACTTCACAGCAATTAAAAGCATACTTAAACAAGATTGATTATCACGCTCAACCGAAGCCAGACTTATCAACCTTAAAGATGCTGCAAACCTTGCACTTACAACATATTCCGTTTGGCGTGATTGATGTCCACTTAAAGTCAAGAAAACCTAATATCAATCCTATCCCAACTGACTTAAATGCTGTCTTTCAAAAGCTGGTAGTTCATGGCCGAGATGGTTATTGCCTTGAGCACAATGAGCTATTTTATGCTGTCTTAAAAAAAATTGGGTTTAAAAATTTGAAAAGGTATGTTGGCACTGTTTTAAATGCTTCTGGGGATAAGCAAACACCGAACCATGAGGTAATTATTGTGACGTTACAAAATCAAGCCTATTTAACCGATGTCGGCTTTGCTCCTAAGGGCTCTTTAGAGCCTTTAGCCTTAATCATTGGTACAGTGTTTAAGCTATCAAAGCCTAAGCAGTCATACCGCTTTATCCTCGATAAAGACGATGATTTTGTACTTCAAAGAAAAGCGCCTTTTGGATGGCAGTCATTGTATGCTTTTAATACGCGTGATGTCGCGACAAAAGAGCATTTAAAAAGAGCGAGTGCTTATGTCTCAACGCAGGCTGCTTCTCCTTTTAATGCTAGGTTATTTGTGACTCAAAACACACCCAGCGGATCAAAATTTTTATCGTCTGAACAACTCAGTATTACTGATGACAAGACGACTCAAACACAGGTGATCCAAACACCAAAAGATTTTTTATGTGCCTTAGAAAAACACTTTCAAATGTCGATGCCCAAAGAAGCTCGTTTCGATGCAAAAAATGTTTTATTTCATTATAACTCTCCGACTCTAGAAACTGGCATGCTAAAAAGGATAAAGAGTGATTTAAAGGATCAGGGGTTAACAGCGGCCACACAAGTTGGCCCTTATCTCTTACGAAAAAGGTAAGAATAAGAAAGATAAGAAAGAGACACCCACTATCAATGCTCAAACCTATTTGACAGCTCGATTATTGCTCAGTATCTTTTACGCACAATAATCAAAAATGAGTTCAAACTATGGCTAAGGCACGCTATGAGCAAGTTAATCTAGATTCAACTCCCTATTACCATGTGATGTGTCGTTGCGTGAGACGTGCTTTCTTGTGCGGTCATGATAAAGAAACCGGCCAAGATTTTTCTCACCGAAAGCAATGGATTATTGACAGGCTATATTTCCTATCATCTATCTTTGCAATTGATATCGCTGCATTTGCTGTCATGACCAACCACTATCACCTGGTCCTTCATATTGATAAAGAAAGGATCCATTCATGGAGTAATGAAGTGCTTATAGAGAAAGTTATCCTGCTATTTAAGACTGAAGGCAACAAATTAAAGCAAAGTATGTCCCTCAACGCTTCAAATCCTTTGCTTTTAGAGGCACTTAACCTATGGCGAGAAAGACTGAGAGACATTAGCTGGTTCATGCGATGCATGAATGAAATCATCGCTAAGAACTCTAACAAGGAAGATGACTGCAAAGGGCGGTTTTGGGAAGGCAGATTTAAGTCGCAAGCTCTTTTAGATGAAGGAGCCCTTCTCAGTGCTATGGCCTATGTTGATTTAAACCCTATTAGGGCCGGCTTAAATACCACTCTTGAAGACTCTGAGTTTACTTCAATAAAAGCACGTATTGAAGCTTATAAAGACTCTCTCAATCATATGTATCCAGAGTCTAGATCGCAACCAATCGAACTCATGAACTTTCAAGGCTCTACACTCTTCATACCTAATTTACCAACAATAGATTTCCAGCTTGATGACTACCTGCGCCTAGTTGAGGAAACTGGGAAAATTGTAAGAGCAGATAAACGTGGCTCCATTCCCCGCTCTCTCGAGCCAATTTTATCAAGATTAAACCTTAACCCTAAAGGTTGGCTAAGTATGAGCCAAGACATTGAGTCTCAATATGCGCATGTTGTAGGCCACGAAGATAGGATAATGAGTTTTGCTAACTACATAAGCCCACCTAAAGGCTCTAGCGCTTCAAGAAAAAACTATTATAATGAAGCCGCATAAAATCGAATGAGCGCTGAAAATGCTAGAAAAACCCACCAAATATTTGAAGTTTAGTGGCACTTTTTAGCTAATACACAATGATATAATAACGATTTGATTAGAGTTGCGCTCTATACAGTCAAACTAGAAATGGATGTCTAAAATCATTGCTTGTCTTATGCTGCCGGCGCAGCTTTTCTGACGCTTATTAAATTTAGTTGTTCATCAAGCTGCTGAAACTTAGGCGATGTCATTTGCTTTCTGTTTGAAAAAAGCAAAGGTTTGTCATTGTATTTCGCCTTAGGTAGCTGATTCATATCAAGAATCACTTCGTTACCAGTTCTAATATGAGCATCCTTTTCGAAATTGTAAGCACGTAAAGCACTAATAAATGGCATTGCCGCAGTTAAAAGCTCGGAGCTTAAATTTATATTTGCTTGCACAACTTCATGCATCTCATAAACTTCCCAATGTTTCTGGGCAAGCGATGGGTGTTTAGGTTCAACTTCTTTCATTTTATCTAAAAACACTTGAAAACCTAGAGCAATTGATTCTGGTATAACAGTTTCTCTTCTATCTTTATCTGTAGCTATCGAAGGAGCGATATAATGACTTCCATGCTCAACATATTCTTTGAGATTTCCAAGGCCAATTCTTTCTATTTTCAAGAACGTATACTGTTGTTCATGAATATCAACCGAACCGAACAATAGGTGAGCTCGGTCATCAGGAAAAATATCAACCAAATCGCCGTTACTCTCAAATCTTGCATCAATACCGTATTGAACACTGCGGTATTTTTTATCTTTATAGTGGCTTGATAAACCCTGACTTGGATCGCGACTATAGGCAAATTCATTAGCTCCAGAGAATCTTGTAAATCCGGGTTTGTCACAATTTGTACTAAACTGCACATATCCCATTAAAAAGTCTTTTAAACGATGAGCTGGATCAACAAGCTTGAAAGATCCTCTTTCAAAGTCATTACCATCTTTTTCAGCCATATCATGCAGTGCCCATACAACACAGCCAAGAGCCACTAAATAATTGTTCCTAGGGAGATCTTCTGGTTTACTATCTCCTATAATGTTCAGCACAGAAAAGTTATCAAGCACATTGTTGACAATGCTAGGTAATTCAGAATTATGGGGTTTAAAATTAACTTCGTATTGACTCATTTCTAAATATAGATCGCCCATTTCTTTCATCAAAGAACCAATAGTATTAGAGTTGCCAGTGGTTTTATCTGTACTGTAAAGCCTTTGTAAAATATCATACCCTTTACGAGTCATAACCTTTTTCATATGCTCATCGGAAGTAGTGATTAAATTTGTTTTTTGTTGAAGAAATGTCTTTAAATAAGTCATGAAATCTTTGGGTCAAGGTTAAACTGGAAGCATAATAACTAACATTAGTTATCTTTTCAACTATTTGTTGCTGATATTAGCTGTCATTAGCATGAAAAGTTTGAATTATCTCATAAAGATATTGATATTTAAGGATTTTTCATTATCCCTATTAAAAGTTTACTTGAATAGGGAGCTTGGAATTGAAATAAAAAGAACCATTCGCCAGATTTCGTGCATATGCATAATTATGTTGCAGAAAACGTTATGGATATACAACGCCCCCCAATAGTAAAGTGGGTGTCCTTATTTTAGCTATTTTATTTCCCATGTGACGACTTTATGAATGTGGCTGTCCTTTATCAATCAAAGGCTCAAGTTTTTCAGCGATAATTTTCGCCGCAAGTACAGAGCCCCCCTGAGTATAGTGATAAGAATCATAAATATAATCCGTGGTCGATGGAATTAGCTTGGCTAAATCTACCAACAAAACTGATTCTTGCTCACAAACATCTCGTATTAATTGATTGAAAACATGATACAGAGGATCATCCTCAACTCGATTTGCCTGAGTCATTAAAATAGGAGTGATTCCTCTCAATTTCGTAAGCGCAACAAAGCTCTTTAAATTCGCGACAAATTCATCTTGCATCACCTGCTCACCATCATTAGCTAACGGCTGTGGTATTTCAAACCTAGTGAAAACATTTTTGGATGTCTGAATATGGCTTTTTCTTGAATCTTGATACCAATAACTACCTTTAGCCCTAAGCATCACTAAATCATTAATGTTATGCATCATAACCACAACATCAGGCTTCATAGGCAAAACTTTATTTATTAAAATATTTAAAGAATGCATCGACTCATTCGCTGATACGCCACCATTGTAAGTATTAATCCTCAAAGAAGACTTTTGCTCCAAATGCTCTCTGACCAAAGAAGGAAACCGAAAAGCCTCATCCACAAATAAACACTCTGTCGTTGAGCCTCCAAGGAAAACTATTTTCCTATCTGGCACTGAATGATGACTTCTTGGCCCCATCATAAAACCATCTTGATCTGTCTGAACTCTATAATACTTTCTTTCAACACTGTTAGGAGCAATATGACTTAAATACGTATGACTTGGACGATCAAAAATTTCACGGTTTGGCTTAAATTCTCTTAATTTTATAAAGCGACCAACATTGTTATCTATCACTCGCCCAAAATAAGCTTGAGTCACTATGGTCTTTAAACTCTTAGCCTCATGCTCAGTCCAACGATTATTCACAAGCTTCATATTAATCAAAGCGAATAACACAATTAACACAAGACAGTTAACAAAGATAATTGTCTTTTTGGGATGCTTTTCAAAAAAATTTTTCTTAGGCTGCATACTCTACCAAAATGGATGGATTCAATAATGTCTATTTTTACCAAACTACGAGCTAAAGCTAAACTAAATACTCAAAATAAATCCAATTCTAAGCTGACAACTTCTCAAATAGGCCAAGCTGTAGAAAACTGGGTGCAATCCCAACTACAACAAAAAGGCCTCAACTTAATAGCTAAAAACCTACAAACTAAATTTGGAGAAATAGATCTAATTATGCAAGATCAAACAGAAATTGTTTTTATTGAAGTAAGATACAGAGAGCAGCCACATTTTGGAGATGGCGCAGAGTCAGTCACCACAAAAAAGCAGCGCCGCCTTATTTACTCGGCTTACACCTTTCTAGCAATGCAATACGAACAAAGCGATCCACCTTGCCGCTTTGATGTTATTTCAGTCACAGGAAAACTAGAAAAGCTAAAAATGTCGTGGATCCCAGCAGCATTTGAAGTAGAATAACTCTAATAATATTTAGCTTAGTCAGTATGAGAGATTACTTATGGACACTCTAGCCCGTATCAGAGGACATTTTAATGACAGCATTGATTTAAAGCTTGCTAGCTTAGATATGCTCCCCTCATATATCCAACAAGCTGGCGAGGTAATGGTTCAATGCCTCCAACAAGGCGGTAAAATTTTAACTTGTGGCAATGGTGGATCCGCAGGTGACGCTCAACACTTTTCTGCTGAGCTTTTAAATCGGTATGAGCGAGAGCGCCCTGCCTTAGCCTCTTTGGCTTTAACCACTGATAGCTCTACCATAACTTCCATTGCTAATGATTATAGTTACGATGATATTTTTGCTAAGCAGATTCGAGGCCTTGGGCGTGAGCACGATGTCCTGCTTGCCATTACAACCAGTGGTAACTCTACAAGCATTACCAATGCTGTTAAGGCTGCACAAGCTCTAAAAATGCCTGTCATAGCTTTAAGTGGCAAAGATGGTGGAGAGCTTGCAAAGCACCTAACCTCTAACGATGTAGAACTACGCGTTCCAGGTTTTTCTACCGCACGCATACAAGAAACTCATATTCTGCTTATTCATTGTCTGTGCGACCTTATTGATACAACCCTATTTGGATAAAATATGAAAAATATAACAAAAGCATTCATAAGTCTTGCTCTATGCGCAACACTTTCAGGATGTGCTGCTGTTGTTGCTGGCACTGCAGCGACAAGTATTCTTGTTGCCCAAGATAGACGAACCACAGGCACAATTGTGGAAGATCAAAGTATCGAGCTTAAAGCACGTCAGGCTGTCGTCGATACATTGAAGAAGCACGACAAAGCACATGTTTCAACCATAAGCTATAACAATAACGTTTTAATCATTGGTCAAGCCCCGACTGAAAGCTTGCGCAACGAACTTGAACAGGCTGTGAAAGATGTAACTAAAGTTAAATCAGTGCACAACGAAGTAACAATAGCAGCGCCAACATCCCTTTTAACAAGATCATCTGATAGTTGGATTACAACAAAGATTAAAAGTGAAATGGCTGTTCGAAAGGATTTTAACCCCACAAGAGTCAAAGTTATTACTGAAGATGGTATTGTTTATTTAATCGGTATTGTCAAAGACTCCGAAGAAGAGATTGCTGTGGATATTGCCCGTCACACGAAAGGCGTCAAGAGAGTTGTTAAAGTCTTTGAATATTTACCAAGCTAATGGAGCTACCTGCACCTTTTATTAAAGCGCTGAAAAGCGCTTTAAGTCAAAAACAAGTATTCACGGATCCAGGTGATACTTATGCCTATGGCTATGATAATAGCCGTAAGCATCATGCTCCAAACTGCGTCGTCTTGCCAACAGACCTATCTCAAATTCAAGCCATCACGCAAGCTTGTTTTAATTTTGAGATCCCTTTAACTTGCCGAGGCCGAGCCTCTGGCACAACAGGAGGGGCTATCCCTATTCATGGTGGGGTTGTCTTATCTCTTGAGCGCATGAATAAAATTCTTGAATTTGATGACAGTAATCGTCTTATGATTGTTGAGCCGGGCGTCTTGAATGAATCTGTTCAACAGTTAGCCTTAAAGAAAAATTTTTTCTGGGGGCCTGATCCTTCAAGTAGCGCCTATTGCTCTGTCGGGGGCAACCTGGCTTGTAATGCCGCAGGACCTAGAGCTGTCAAATATGGCAGCACGCGCGATAATACCCTAGGGTTAGAAGCTGTGATTGGCACTGGTGATCACTTGCGTACTGGTGTTCACACAACCAAAGGCGTCGTAGGTTATGACTTTACCCGCCTACTCATTGGCTCTGAGGGGACTTTAGGTGTTATCACTCAAGCCACCTTAAAATTACTTCCTAAGCCACAAGCCAAAAGAACTTTGAGCGTTACATATAACTCTATTGAGGGTGCTGTTGACGCCATTGTCAAAGTCATGGGACAAGCTATCATTCCTTGTGCCCTTGAAATTATGGATGAGAAATCTCTCGAGATGATAAGAAATCATCAAAAAGTAGATTTAAACCCAAAAGCCAAAGCCATGCTTATTTTAGAAGTGGATGGCTCTGAACAAAACGTTACCCAAGAAGCAGAGCAATTGCTTCTATCTCTTAAAAATCGTAGTTTGTTAGAATCAACCATCGCCAAAAATGATGCAGAAACTAAACAGATTTGGGCCGTTAGAAAAGCACTTTCCCCGGCACTGCGTTCTCTTTCTCCTCATAAAATCAATGAAGATATTGTCGTCCCTATCAGTCAAATGCCTGCCCTATTCAAAAAGATTGATAGCATATCGAAGCAATTCAACATTCCAATAGTTAATTTTGGGCATGGTGGTAACGGCAATATTCACGTTAATCTTTTGGCAGATCCACTGGATCCAATCGTCGGCCCTAAAGCTCATGAAGCGTTGAATATTCTATTCGACACAGTGATAGAATTAAAAGGGACACTTTCTGGAGAACACGGCGTTGGTATTGAAAAAAGAGATTTTGTATCCAAAGAGATAGACTCTTTCAGTTTAGAATTAATGCACAAGATTAAAGCTGTCTTTGATCCAAAAGGCATTATGAATCCGGGCAAATTCTTGCCCCCTATTTCTAAGGGGCAGAGTCTTTCTTAATTAAGAAAATCTTGGCATTGGAGAAAGGATTTGTACTCTAAAGAATCTTTCATGGCATCTAGTTTCTTTGAATAGTAACTAAGCATGCCTGGATACTTTTCTTGACGATGGGAAAGATAATCTACAAAAACATGCATCGCATAGGGGTTACCTTGCTCAACAAACGGCTGAAGCTTTTCTGCTAAACAAATAGCGCCATCATCATACAAGCTTTTATCGTTATAATGAATGCCATCTCTGATCCGTTTATAACAAGGCACCATAGCCTTATTCACATTAACGATCAGAGGAATTTGGCAAAGCTCATAATCTTCTCGCATCCGATCACACTTTATTTTATCACCTTTGCGATCTTTATCGATAATGACTCTCAGTGCAAAGTTGTTAGTTTTGTCATAAAGCGCTTCTTTCTTGGTGCACACACATAGATTATCCAACTGACAATCAATCCAGATAGACATCAGCTCATGCCGAGCATTACGCATTTCCTGCATTAATTGATAGGCTTCTTCAAGTCCGTCAGCACCACTGACTCGACTGTCAGCCCAGACAAGGCTCGAGCTTATCAAACAAAACAGACACAGCAAAAACTTAGACATAATTAACCTAATGCAAAAAAAATAATGGAGGCCCCTACTTAACATGTAGGAGCCATAAAATGGTTAGCCAGTGTTAGTAGTCTGGTTCACCTTGAGATTTGCGGTGTCTATCATACAATAAACCACCTAAACCGCCAGCAGCAGCACCAATCGCAGCTCCAGTACCAGCACTACCCGATGCAGCACCAATAAGGGCACCAGCACCAGCTCCAAGAGCAGCCCCGCTCAACCCTCTTTGTTCAGTGTTGCTCATATTGGCACACCCTGAAAGTCCAAGCAATGCAACTAAAGATAGACTTGTCATTAACGCTTTCATATATATGTATCCTCTATTATTACTCCAGTCATATATTTGTTAGAGAACCAGCAATAAGAAAAGTTCACTTAAATTTAGTAGTAAATCCACAGTTTTAACCTCGACACAAACAATCGTCAAAATATGCAATAAAATCAACATGTTAAACTAAATCAACGATAGGTATAAAGCTTACGGAACTAGAGACTATACCGGTGAAAAAAGGCTCTCTAACAAAAATGCCTAAGATAGGGACTATGAAAAGAGCAACTACACCTTATAGAAGCTCACATTAAGGGAGTGACAGAAACCTCTTAATCTTCATAATTAAAATTCTTAAACAAGTGGCTGTCCTTTATTCCGTCCTTTATTCCATTTATTCCAAATAGAGAAGTGGCTGTCCCTTATTATCATTTAGATGGTTAAGCCTTCAAAAAGTTCATTATTTTTTAACTATTGTGTGGCGACAAAGGTATATGCCCAGTTTTGAACAAAATTGAAATGTCCTGTAAATATAATCACTTAGGACTAGATGTGAAGTAACATAGAGCTCAAGGGGGTGGATATACAAGTGGCGAACAGCTTGGCTTAGTCAGAAATAAGTTGTCTCTGCAATCAATAACGATTATTGATCTCTTTAAAATTTTTTGTTATTAAACCAACTGCCCTATATTTAAGAGGCTGTTCTGATCTCGATATACGCTCGATGCCTCAATAAGCTATCTAATGCCTGAGATTACTAACCCTTGGTTAGTCGAGGTATCTTCTTATGGCTTTGTTTAGCAACCCATAAGTCCCAATCCCTTTGTAAGTTCAACCAATATTCAGGTGTTGTATTTAATGCCTCTGAAAAAGCCAAAGCCGAATCAGCAGTAACCCCTCTTTTTAAATTAATAATTTCATTGAGCCTTGCGTAGGTCCATCCTAGATGTTTGGCAAAAGCTGTCTGAGTTAATCTTAAGGGCCCTAAAAACTCCAAATTTAGAGCTTCACCTGGATGCTTTGGCTTCTTTTTAACTGACATCTATTTTATATCACTATACAAAAACATATATTCTAAACACTCTTCATTGATTTACAAGCCATTTAAAAGGGTTCAAACTCTAAAAATAATTATTCCATTAGGGTTGGAAACATATCGAACATCGATATATGATGTCTTATCTGATCTTTCAGTTGTCAACGTTTAAGGGTTTCAACTGTAAGCCGCCTTCACATAAGAACAATAAGATATGAATACTAAATTTTCTCTATATAAAGGGGAGTTACTAGGGGGTATCACCTCTGCAATAGTGGCTCTTCCCTTGGCACTTGCCTTTGGAGTAGCTTCTGGAGCAGGTCCAGCTTCAGGAATATACAGTGCTATATTTGTTGGTTTTTGGGCGTCATTATTTGGAGGTACTCCACCTCAAATATCCGGACCAACAGGTCCTATGACCGTGGTGTTTACTGCTATTATTATCTCATTTATGCAATCTCACCCCGAAAGTGGTTTATTACTTTCATTTTCTGTCGTCGTGATGGCAGGATTATTCCAAATTTTATTTGGCACTCTCAAACTAGGTAAATACATCAGCTTAGTACCTTATCCTGTTCTATCCGGCGTCATGACAGCCGTGGGTATACTAATTATTATCACTGAAATCCCTGCTGTGGTTGGTGTGCATTTAGACAATCGATCTGCTACCGCCGTCTTATCAAATATACAACAGCTAATTTCAAACACTAATTCTGCGAGCTTAATTTTAGCAAGTATAGCATTTGGGCTTGTGACCCTGGTTCCAAAGAGAATATCTTCATACTGCCCTTCACCATTGATAGCTATCGTCGTAGGCACCATTCTTCCAATATTTTTTTTTCAAAACAGTTCATTTGAGATGATAGGTGAAATACCAAGGACTTTACCAGTCCTGCATATACCAGTTATTGAAGTAGATATTTTTGGAGATATGCTTAAGTATGCATTGATTTTAGCCATACTAGGCTCGATCGATTCTTTGATGACTTCTGTCATTGTTGACAACTTAACGAGAAAAACACATAGATCAGATAAGGAATTAATAGGACAAGGTGTTGGTAATATAATGGCTGGCTTATTTGGCGCACTTCCTGGAGCAGGAGCAACAATGAGAACGGTCCTTAATATAAAGGTGGGTGGAAAGACAAATTTATCTGGGATGCTTCATGCGCTCATCCTATTAACTATCGTTTTAAGTTTGGCCCCTTTGGCAGAACAAGTTCCCCAAGCGGTCTTAGCCGGTATTCTAATCCACGTTGGTCTTAGTATAATTGATTGGGAATTTATTAAAACATCGTATCGCTTTCCAGCGTCAAAAATATTTATAATGGCACTTGTGGTATTAATTTCAGTGTTTATAGACTTAATCTCAGCAGTTACTTTTGGGATAATCCTGACAAGCTTGATTACAGTAAGAAAATTATCTGAGTTTCAGATAGGTATCATCTCTGACTCAAACTCAGATGTTGAATTTACCAAGATAAATTCAACTGAAAGGAGAATTCTAAAGCAGATCGGAGACAAAATTGTTATCTTCGATATCAATGGACCACTTATTTTTAGCGCTTCGCAATTCTTTAAACAAAAATTCACTTCTTCTTCAGATAAACAAATAATAATGATTGATTTTACTAATGTGGGAATGATAGACATAACCATGAGCATGGTGATCAAAGGCTTTATCCAAGATGTCCATAAAGATGGGGGTGTTATTATCTTGGTTGGCTTGAATCCAAAAACGGAAAAAATTTTATCAATCTTTAATATCTTTTCCATTTTGTCTCCCAAATATATCTTTAAATCAAGAGAAGAAGGTTTGAGAGCTGCTTTAGACTATATCGCTCATTAAAAGTGTTCTTCATTTTTTTATTAATTCTTTAAGGGATAGGGCATTACAAGTGATTATAAAATATATTGTCATTCAAATAATATGAAGGGAATATCCGTAAAACTTCAACCATTGAATTAAAAACCACTTTATGTTAGCATTGCAACTATTTAAATTGTTATGCTTAGGAGATAACTATGGACTTATCATTAAAAAAAAAGAAAGTGATTGATGAAATAAATCATTACTTCCTAAAAAAAGCGTCTATCCACAATCAGGAAGCTTCAAATCTTTTGATAAAAATTGATCCAAAGTTCAGAGGATTACTTTTTAATTCAGGGTTACTTAAAAAAATTAAAGTTGAAGTGAATGTCATGATGAAAAGAATTGCTTTAGATTTCAGTGAATTTCTTGAGCTTACTTGCGCTCGTTACGGTATTCAAAGCTCTAGTGTTATTTCAGTCGCTAGAAGTATGCTCAAAAATCATCAGAAACTAATCATTCAAAATTTACTAACAACCATTAGACAAAAAAATCCCAAGTTAGCAAGTAATTTAAAGGATAAGCTTGATCAATTCCCTGATTTAGTACTACCATCTATACGAAAAAATAATGTTGAGGCTTTCTCGCAAAAGAAGTCAAAGATAACTATTCTTACTAAGCTGTCCATCATGCTAAAGAAAGCTTATAAACTGTTATCAAGATCATAACTCTCATAACATTCTATTTTATCTGTTTAAGATATATCAAAAAATTTTCTAGTTCCCTATAGTTTAAAGAAAACTAAAAAGTGCGTCGCAGCATACTGTCAGAAATATTAAAGTGTGATTCGTTCAACCCTTTATGCCCTTTTTGGTTTTGTCGGTCCTTTTTAATTCATCCTCTAGACTAGCAGTTAAGCTCATTATTTGATTAGATAAGACCTAGAGACAATCACATCAAAGTTATTTATTTTGATTAATGCCTAGATTTACCTAAGCCAACCCAAGGATAACAGTATCATGTCAGCAACTTATCTATTTGGCTTTAACATCTTTTTAAGTGCCTTTTTAATCTTTTTCATTCAACCAATGAGTGCAAAGTTTCTGTTACCACAGTATGGCGGCTCTGCCTTTGTTTGGATTGCTTGTTTGCTATTTTTTCAAATGAGTTTGTTCATTGGGTATGCTTATGCCTATCTTTTAGACAGATTTCTTAAGATCAGAAATCAAGTGCTCACCCATGTTATCTTAATAGCTCTTGCTTTCTATTTTATGCCCCTTGACATTCCAGCTCCCAGCCCAGCTGTATCCTCCCCTTTAGCTCAAATTGTATACAGTCTCATCGCAAGCTTACTAATTCCTTTAACCCTTGTTTCATCAACAAGCCCCTTGTTGCAACACTGGTATTGCTATTGCACAAAAAGTGAATATCCCTACCGCTTTTATGCCATCTCTAATGCTGGCTCACTCATAGGTTTGCTCGGCTATCCTTTATATCTCGAAATGTGGTTTCCTGTTGATGTACAATTCTTAATTTGGTCAAGCTTGTTCCTATTGTTTGCGGCTCTCTCCTTAGGATGCTCTTGGTGTGCTTTCTCAAAAAGAAAACCATCAGTTCAAGAAAGTAAGGCATCTTTACCCAAACCAACTTTTTGGCAAATCTCTAGCTGGGTGCTCTTACCTTTTATAAGCAGTGCTTTGTTAGTGGCCACAACTTTTTATATATCTCAAAATCTTATCAATATGCCGTTAATTTGGGTCTTACCCTTGGCCTTATTTCTCATCAGTTTCATCATCACATTCTCTGATTTCAGACGAACAGACACTTCATTTTGGAATCAACTTTACATCGTGTGGGTTGCTCTTTTCTCTTGGCTGATTTTCAAAAATTTGTTCAACGGCATTGATATCATTCTCGTTTTACTGGCTTTAATGTACAGTGCGATGATGGTCTGTCATGCTAAACTTTATCAACTCAGACCTCCAACAAAGGATCTTACCTTATTTTATCTGATGATTGCCTTTGGTGGGATGATGGGTGGTTTGTTTGTTAATCTTGCCACATGGCTACAAATTAAATACTGGTGGGACCTATACCTTCCTGTTCTAGGCGTTGCGGTTTTAAGTGCTATTTTTGCTTACCATCGATATCAAGCTAAGCCAACAAAATGGACTTTCAGTCCATGTATCATTGCACTGCTTACTCTACCAATGTTTTCTTTGACTGTATTAAATAATCTTAAAACGTCATCTAAGGAAGAGATCTACAGACATAGAAATCCCTATGGCATTGTGACCGTGCTTGAAAAGGAAATTGATACTTTACAAAACTATCGCCAACTTCGTCACGGCAGTATTATTCACGGCTTACAATTTATCAACCCGCCTATGGATACATGGCCCACATCCTACTATGGTTATCAATCAGGCGTTGGCGGTGCTATATCCTACTTACACACGAAACAACCTTCTATCTCTGTAGGTGCCATTGGGCTAGGAGCAGGCACCATTGCCACTTTAACGAAGGAGAAAGATACCATCTCCTTCTATGAGATTGATCGAGATATCATTGAGGTTAGCTCGCAATATTTTAGCTACTTAACAAATGCCAAAGCGGACATCAAAATTCATCTAGGCGATGGGCGTGTCAATCTACAACAGCTGTCTGACAAAGAGCAAAAACCTATTTTTGACTTGATTGTGGTTGATGCTTTTAGTGGCGACAGTATACCTTTTCATTTAATCACTAAGGAAAGTTTCGACTTGTATCAAACGTTGCTTAAACCAAATGGTATCATTGCTTTTCATATCAGTAATATGTATATGGATTTAACTCATATCACCAAAGGTCTTGTTGAAAACAGCGAGATCAAACACCTGCTTGTTACCAATCAAAGCGACCATCAAAAAGGTGTTTTTTTGTCTGAGTGGGTTTTGTTAACAACTGATCCAAGTATGAGACATTGGCTTAAACACGCTCACTATAAGATACAGCCTGATCATTTGATAAAACCAATTTTATGGACAGATGGTTCAAATAGTCTCATACCTATTCTAAGGTTAACAAGCCTTCAATAGCGAGAAAGAGGGCTCCCTATTTGGCGACATATTTTGTCAACGTGATAGGAGCCTTTTTAGATTCTGGTGCTCGTTTGTTCATACTCAAAGTATGGGTAAAGAAAGGCTGATATCCTCTTTCCCTAGGTAATGGGTGATGATCCACGGCAACAATTGTTTTGCCTCTTAAGTATTGTTTCAAACAATCTTGAGCTATTTTTTTTGTAGCCTTATCTAGAGCACTTGTCCCTTCATCCATAAACAAAATGTCTGGTTTCTTAACAATAGCGCCAATGATAGAAATACGCTGTTGCTCACCACCACTTAGAATTTTGTCCCACTCCCCTTTTTTATGCAAGTTATCTATGGTTTCTTTGCTAAAATTTAAACGAACCATCAAATCTCTAATCAATTTCTCTTGCCCAGGACTTAAATTGTCACTAGGATAAATCATGGCATCAATGAGCTTGCTTCGATAGGGGAAATATGGTTTTTGTGGAATATAATAAACCGTGGGGGTTTCTTTCATCTTGTTTTTGGGCAAAACAAGCTCTCCACTCACGTGCGGCCACAGCTGAGCAAGCGATCTAAAAAGCGTTGACTTGCCTATCCCTGATGGCCCTTGAATCACTGTGATTTTACCAACAGGCAACTCAAAACTTACGTTTTTTAGAAGAGGATCCCCATTGGGTTTATTCAATGTAAGATGATTGACCGAAAATTTTTGAGATAATTTCACGCTTAGCTTATTTGCTTCATGCGTGTTTTCCCAATCTTTCATTAAGTTTTCAAATGCACTTAATCGGTCATGGGCAACACTTAAAGATGAGATTGACTCAATATTATCTTTATACCAAGTAAATAAAGAAACAATATCAGAAAAATAACTGGAGATACTAAATGCCATCGTGCTTTCAATATGCCCCCTTATAATAGATGGCGCCGACAAAGCCAATCCCAACATGAAATTCATCTGATTATGGATAACTTGAATAAAAGTTAAAATACTACTGGTCACTCGGCTATTTGCTTTTATTTTGGAAAAGTCATTCAAATTTTTCAGCATCGTTTGCTTTTCTTTTTTCCCGCCTTGTTTAAGAGCTATCGCCTCGCCATGCTCATGGACATGATGCAAATTGGCAACGAAGTGATCTTTTTTTGAAGATAAATTTTGGCTATTAGTCTTTAGCGATTTGTCAAAATAAGAAACCAAACCATAGTAAGCCCCCGCATAAACAAAAGCGCCAAGAAACATATAACCAGGAATAACAAGGCTCAAAGATAAAACATTCACTGTCATTGGAACAGACAAGGCCCATAATTGATGAGCACCCACTATAAAACTAAAGACTTGTGATACAAAAGAATCGGCTAAAACCGTTGTCATTGAAGCTATATTCTGAACATCTTGCCCTAAAACATTAGCTGGATTCACAGGCTCCTTGCGATCTGACTCTACAAACTTTGTACCATAAAAGGACTTATTATCTATCCATTTATTTATAAGATCGCGATTCATAGCTTGGGCTAAGCTATCCCCCAACCAAGAATTTAACGCCAAATTCATGACTTTGATCGTGGCAAAAACAGTAATGACTGACAGGCACGTTCCAACATGACCAAAGAAAATACTATAAGTAAGATCGGAGCCTGATAAAGCGCCCAACAGATTGTTAAAGGCAGAATTAATAAAAACCATGACAAAAGAAGCGGCGATGTTGCCAAGTAATATTAATAAGGCAGCCAAACTTCTATACAGAGATGGACCGCTCAATCCAAAATAGGGTTTTAAAGGTTGGCTCATGCTTTTAAAACGACTCATAAATTCCTCTAGCAAATTAGAGGTAAGGATTATACATGGTTATCTAGCGAACTGTAATGATCAGCATGAACAATAATCAAGTGAACTGAATATTATGATTGTGAACAGCTTCATAAATGTCCTTCTATAAATTTATATATTTATAAAGATTTATCACGCTCATTTTGTTAAGTGTGCTTACAACAATTGCAAACAATTAAATGCGAATGATTCTCATTAATGCTAAACTTAACATATTCGTCATGCAGGAGTCAGATATGCTTAAAACTTGTACCTTCACGGTTATGCACCTTGGGATTGCCTTTGGCGTCGCTTATGTGATTACTGGTAGCCTTGTTGTCGGTGGTGCCATCGCGGTGATTGAGCCACTTTGCAATTCATTTGGATATGCTCTCCATGAGCGAGTATGGGAAAGGATTAAGGAAAAGAAGGCATATCGCTCTTTGGCTTGACCATGCATTTGTGGTAACTTTAAAACTAGGTTTTCAAGGCAATTAGATCTAGACTAAATATATACGCAGAGCATGGATGATAATATGAATATAATACCAGGTAAAAGAGCATTCGCTCTTGGTGCCCTAATGGGTAGCTTACTCTTTTCTTTTGGTTGCCTTGCACAAGATTTAGATAGTGCAGCTAAACAAAAAACCTCGCAAGATCAGCAGGCTAAAGTCATTTCATATGTACTTAACCTACTGCAATGGTCTGGTGATATTTCTGAAGATGAGAGTTTCAATTACTGCACTTTAAGCTCATCGTCAAATGACCTTATGCCCTTAGATAAGGTTAAATTTCATAACAAACCTGTAAAAGTCATTAACTTAAATGCAATGTCACAAGTACAAAGTCAATGTCACTCTCTTCATATTACGCCTCCAGAAGATGATGACTTTGAAGAAATTTTAACGCATTTTCATAGCAAGCCGATCCTGCTCATCAGCGACTCTGCAGATTTTGCAAGAAAAGGCGGTCATATCAGC
>CAYGPI010000054.1:0-19872 GCA_964351745.1 uncultured Francisellaceae bacterium | reverse complement strand
TGGTGGTTAGCTAGCGAGCAATGTTGTAAATCGAGAAAATATTGTTAAGTCAGTGATAGCTTCAGCAGAATTCTCAATTCCTAAATCGATTTTAAAACAAGCGATGCGGTTACAGCAAGAGCATTCACTTGGTGCCTCAGCGGATCTTGCAAGGTTTGAAGAAAGCTTTGAGTCTGATTATAAAGATAAGATTGCAAGATGGGTTGGTGGCGGGTATTTGATTGATCAAGGTGATCATTACCTCTTTCGTTTTGAATTAATGAATGGTCGGTTAAAAATCAATGGCACGGTAACAGATTTTTAAGTGCCTTTTATTCAAAACTGGGAATAATGGTGTTGCAATCGGTGCCATCTTCCCAGATGACTTGATCCATATTCGTTAAAGATAAGTCTGCACCTTCAAGCTCGGCTCCTGTTAGGTTGGCTGCTTTTAGGTTAGCACCAGCTAGCCTGGATTTTTGTAGGTTAGAGCATCTTAAATCAGCACCAACGAAAGACGATTGCGTCAAATCATAACCTGTTAAATCCCACCCTGCGAGGTTGGCATTGTTTAAATTGCAGTGGGTACATGCTTTATCGTCTGCTTTTAACTGATGAATGTTTTGTTGATGAAAAAAGCTCATGGTTAAATTTGTGGTGATAAACGCAGCTGATACTAAAAAAAAGATCAAGACAAAGCGCCCTAGCGTCATATACAGCTCCATTGGATGTCATGGTATATCTATGAGTATAGTCATCCCAATGGAGCTCTAGAGTTAATTTTTTGATGGTTTGTTCTTCAGTAGAGCAAAAATAAAGTTGGTTTCATTGCTGACTGTCTTGTGCAGCTTGCAGGGAAAGATGTTCGATTTTCTCAATAGCTTGTTGCTTCTGCTTGGTTGGCATAAAACTCGCTACAAAACTATTTTTTGCTAATTGGGCTATGTGATCAGTGTTTAAATCGAATGATTTTGCTAAGGCATGAAAATTGTCATTCACGTATCCACCAAAGTAAGCAGGATCATCTGAGTTCACCGTAACACAAAGGCCGTGGTCCAAGAGCTCAATGATATTATGCTCATCTATCGATTTGAAGCTTTTTAAACAAACGTTTGAAAAAGGGCAAACTGTAAGGGGGATTTGATTTGTTTTAAGATAATCTATTAACGCGGGATCATCACTCGCTCGAATACCATGATCGATTCTTTTCACTTGAAGTAATTTCAATGCATCCCATATATATGACGAAGGGCCTTCTTCGCCAGCATGAGCAACCGTTAAATATCCTTGTGCTATAGCTTTTTCAAAGACTCTTTGAAATTTCTGGGGCGGATGTCCAACTTCTGCAGAATCTAAGCCAACCCCAACTATCCAATCCTTAAATGGCGCTGCCATATCTAAAATTTCCATAGCATCTTCTTCAGACAGATCTCGTAAAAAGCACATGATAAGTCTAGAAGTCATACCCAATTTTTCTTCGCCATCTGTCAAGGCACGATGGATCCCTTTTATCACAGTGGCAAATTCAATGTTACGTTGTGTGTGTGTTTGCGGATCAAAAAATATTTCAGTATGGATAACATTATCTTGGTGAGCTTTTTCTAGGTATGCCCAAGTTAAATCATAAAAATCTTGCTCAGTTTGCAGTACTTGAGCGCCTTGGTAATAAATATTTAAAAATTCTTGTAAATTTTCAAATTGATAAGCAGCTTTTAGCGACTCAACTGATGAAAATGGGATCTGAATATTATTCTTCTTGCTTAAATGAAATAAAAGCTCGGGCTCTAGACTGCCCTCTATATGAAGGTGAAGTTCGGCTTTTGGTACTTGACGAATAAATTGATGAATATCCATATCTTCTCACGTGAAAGTAGCTTAATCCTATTCTATATAGAGAGAAAGAGACTCGCAACATCATCCGAGAGTTTAGGTTATCTCTCCTGTTCGAATCAAGGTACACAGCTTCTGAGCACTAATTACAATGATAATTTTTGACACAACGATGCCTGCTCCTGCGGGGCCAGCTGATATAAACCCTGCAATCACAGCATTGGCCATGGCTGATGTGCTAAGACCTGCTGCAATATGTTGAGTCGTGTGATTGGACAAAATGATCATAAGAGCGTCCTTTTGAAATGAAGATTGGGGTAGCCTATCTTTCATCAATTGGACGCACAACTTATTTAATGCAATGTCTCTCGACAGTTCATTGCTCTAGGTTATAGATGAGACTTTAACTTCAGCAGTCAAATGATCAATGGTGTCTTTTGTTTCTTCGTGGACAATGGCCGTGACGCAAGAATCAGACCAAACATTGATAGCGCTTTCTAGCATATCGATGAGCGCGTAGACTGGTAAAATAATAGCCATTAATTGTAGCGGGACACCTAAAGCTGCCAGCAAAGATGTTGCAAGAAAATAACATCCCATCGGCACGCTTGCATTGCCAATGGCGGCGATGGTGGCGATAAATATCCAAGCAATAAGCTCTAACGGATTGAAGGTTAACCCACTAGACATCGATACAAATAAAACGGTAATAAGGATAAATGCAGCGCAGGCATTCATATTAATGGTTGTGCAAAGTGGTAGCGAGAAGTTAGCAACTTCAGGAGATAGCTTAGCGTCTTCTTTGGCACATTGTAGGGCTAATGGGAGAGCTGCACTCGATGACTTACTAAAAAATGCAACACTTAGAGCAGGTAGCATATGCTTAAAAAGCTTAAACGGGTCAATTCTCTTTGATTTAAGTAAAATTGGCAAAACAATCGCGGCTTGAATAAGATTGGCTAAAATAATACAAGCTAGGTAGACCAATAGATTTTCAATTTGCTTTAATTGATTCATTTCATTCATAAAAATAGTGACAAATGCCCAGATACCAATAGGTAGCAGTGTAATAATGCCACTTACAATTTTAAGGACAATAGCATAGAGACTAGTCGATATTTCTTTTAGTGGCTTTCTGGCCTCAGAGGATATCGACATGGCTCCAAAACTAAAGAGTGCTGCGAGTAGCAAGACTGATATCACGTTACCTTCTAAAAAGGGCTGCACTAAATTAGATGGGATAATCTGACTAAGATAAGTTAAATAGCTTTGCTTGGTTCCAATATCTTGCGAAACAACCTCAAGACTAAGTGATGATGAAGCTGGGGTTAAAGTCACAAAGAGCACTAACGCAATGGTCGCCGCAATGAGCGTTGTCAGTAAAGTATATTTTAGAACTTTACCACCAAGAATTTTGAAGGCTTCAATGTTTTCGAACTTAAAGGCAGTTGTCACAATAGATAAGAAAATAATCGGTAAGCTCATTAGTTTTAATAAACTTATAAAAACCGAGCTAATCACTTCAGCAAGCACTAAGGTTGCTGGGATATCAAATAGACCCGCTAGGATCCCAAGCAAGATAGCAAGAGGAATCATTAATTTTGATGTCAGTATTTTTTTCATGATGGTATTGACCTAATAAAAACCTTGACCAAATTCAGTAGTTCGAATGGCAAAGTGTAAACTTAATGTGGATGACTAACGGTTGTTGTCATTGCAACATCGAAAAGGCTTTAGGTGTAAATACATCATAAGAGGCTTCGGAACTTATCCATTCAACTGATAGATTGTCATACTACCTCTTTTTAGGATGCTTATAAAGCTCTAGTCGATAGAAATAGTCCACAACCCGATAAAACCAGGACGGAGCTGGGGTTTAGTCTTAGATCCCTTCATCATACCCCCATACCAACATTCATACCTCAGGCTGTTAATGATAACGAACAAGAGTATTAACGATGCGGGCAACTCAAAGATAGCGACATCGTGTATGAATCATGCGGTTATTGCTAAGTCTAAAAATGACCAGGTGATTGCTGATCATTGATATGCCGGTAAAAATGACTCTAAGCATCATGGATAATTTGCCACTAGTTTCAAAAAAGATTATTTGCGACCTATCACCAAAGAGGGTTCATAGGTCAAGTTTACAAGTCTGAGCAGGTCATGTTTAATTTAATGTAATGATCAATTTTTTAAAGCTGTTGAGCTACACTGAGTTCAAAAAGACTGTTGAGCTTCTTAAAATCTTTAAAAGACTGCGTAAGAAAAGAGATAACAAATCATGATGTTTGAAAAAAAAATAGAGCCTGATGTCGCAGAGAAAACGGTCGCTTATCATGCTTTGAGCGCGCAGCGTGTACTTCAGCAGCTTAACGCTAGCCCCAATGGGCTTACAAAAACGGCAGTTCATGCAAGAATTCAACAGTATGGTCGCAATGATTTAGTGCAACAAGATGTCCATGGCTTCTTTGTTATCTTACTGCAAGAATTCAAAAACCCTATGATATATGTCTTGCTGCTAGCTGCTGTGTTTTCAGTATTTGTTTTACAATGGGCAGATGCGTTTTTTATTGGTGTTGTTCTGTTGGTAAATGCTTTTATCAGTGCTATTCAAGAATATTCCTCTATGAAGTCTTCAAACACTATGAGAGAAACTGTGGTTACCACCACCACAGTCATCAGAGATGATGAGGTTTCTGAAGTCTCTTCAACTTCCTTAGTGCCAGGTGATATTGTTTGTTTAAGAGCTGGAAACTGCGTTCCAGCAGATTTAAGATTATTTGAAAGCCTGCATTTAGAAATTGATGAGTCACTATTGACTGGTGAACATCAACCCATTTTAAAAAGGGCAGAATCTTTAATTAAACTAGACAGCCCATTGAAAGAGAAAAGCAACATGGCTTTTGCCGGAACTTCAGTCGTTCTTGGTCAGGGCAAAGGTGTGGTTGTGGCGACGGGCCTTAAAACTGCCTTTGGATTAATTTCTCATAAAATGCTTACTAATAAACCACCTAAACCACCCTTACTCGAGCGGCTTGATAAATTCACACTCACCATAGCTATCATGATTGGATTCTTTACCCTCATCATGGCTATCATCGCTTTTTTCCAAGGCATGGGGCTTCTTGAAATAGCGATGTTGGCAACCGCATTAGCTGTCTCAGCAATCCCTGAGGGTCTTCCTATGGTTCTGTCTGGTGCTTTAGCCGTCAGTATTCGACGAATGGCCTCTCAAAATATTCTTATCAAGAAAATTCTAGCCGTCGATGCGCTTGGGTCTTGCACTTACCTTGCTGTTGAAAAGAGAGGGACCTTAACTCAAAATCAACTCTCTGTGAAAAAAATTGTCTTTTCAGATACTTTAGAGTGCGATGTCACGGGCTCAAGGAAGGATGTTTTGAAAGGCGATGTTACTCTAAAGAATAAAGAAGAGACTGCAACAACGGATAAGATGATTCAACACCTTTGTAAAGTCTCTGTGATGACCAATGAAGGTTATTTAGCTAGGAAAAATGGGAGCTGGCAATTAAAAGGTAATGCGATGGATACAGCGTTACTGGTGATGGCACATAAAAGAGGCATTATCCGAGATAACCTACAAAGTGATTATAGCCTCCTCAGTAAAATGCCCTTTAATGCTAGGCAAAAATTCTCTGCAGCTGTTTTTAAAGGTGATCATGGTGCGCATGTGATGATGAAAGGTGCCATAGAGGTTTGTCTACCTAAGTGCACGAAAATGGTGAGTGAAGAAGGCGTCGTGCCTATTGACATGGAGATGATCCAAGCACAAGCAGATAGACTAGCCTTAAGTGGATATCGTGTGATTGCTGTTGCAGAGGGGCTCGCGGGAGATCGAACTCAAGAGTTACGTGAAAATGATATTAAAAATTTAACCCTACTGGGGTTGGTTGGCGCCATCGATCCCATTGAGCCTGATGCGATAGAAGCTATCAAGGCATGTGCTAGTGCCGGGGTCAAGACCGCCATGTTTTGCGGAGATCATCCTCTTCGGGCATTTGCTCAAGGTAGAAAGCTAGAACTTGTTCAAGACATGTCAGAAGTGGTGAGTGGCGCTCAGTTAGACAATATTCATTGTCCAGAAGAGAAAGCAGAGCGCGTGTTAAATGCTAAAGTCTTTACACGATTGGGTACACACCAGAAGATTGAGGTGATTGACATTTTAGAGCAAGAAGGCCATTTTGTTGGTTATGTTGGCGAAGATGCTAGTGATGCTCCTGTGATAAAAAGAGCTCATATCGGTATTGCAACAGGCGGCGTTGGCTCTGATGTCTCTAGAGAAACCGCAGATCTAGTGATCGCTAATGATCGGTTTTCTTCATTGGTGGCAGGCATAGAGCAAGGCCGCG
The DNA here is from genome assembly GCA_964351745.1 of uncultured Francisellaceae bacterium. Taxonomy (GTDB): domain Bacteria; phylum Pseudomonadota; class Gammaproteobacteria; order Berkiellales; family Berkiellaceae; genus CAYNJF01. The sequence goes on along the minus strand of CAYGPI010000054.1, from coordinate 13,693 downwards.
TGGCATATAAGAATATTCGAAAAATTATTTTTCTCATTATTTCGACTTCGATAGCAGAAATAATACTTTTTACTTTGGCGCTCTTGTTTGCTTTACCTATTCCTTTATTGCCGGTACAACTCTTGTGGTTAAATTTAGCGACCAATGTGATACAAGATTTAGCTTTGGCCTTTGAGCCTGGTGGAGGCTATGAGCTAAAGCAAAAACCTCGAACGCGGGACGAGCCTATTTTTAATAGGATTATGATTGAGCGAGTTGTGATTTCGTCTATTTGGATGGGCGTTGGTGCCTTCCTAATTTTTTATTCACTACTTAATAGTGGTATGGATATTTTTGATGCCCGCAATAGCACATTGTTATTGATGGTCTTATTTGCTAATACTCATGTATTCAATAGCCGCTCTGAAAAAAAACATATCTTACAACAGAATGTTTTTTCAAATCCAATTCTTTTGATAGGGACATGTGCGGCGCAAGGAGTTCATATGCTTGCGATGTATACGCCTGGATTAAATGATATTTTAAAAATAAAGGCAGTCAGTTTTAGTCATTGGATAACATTGCTTTCTATGGCTGCGACATTACTATTGGTGATGGAATGTCATAAATACATAAAAAACAAATAATCACTTACCTATCTTTGATGGCTACTTTTTTTTCCTACGGGGTTTAGCCTGCTTTTCTTCAATGATGATCCCACTATTTGAGTCAGATTCAGAATAAGATATCTCTTCAAAACTGGAGTCTGCGGATTGCATCTCTTGAGCTTCCTCTCTTTCTTGGACTAAGAGGCTATCTCTTTGTGCAAGCGTAAGAGCTTTTAAACGTTCGGTAAGCGATTCACTGTCTAAAGTTTGGGCTCTATAGGGTTTTGTACCGTAAGATTGTCTAGGAGTAAGTGTAAAGAAAAGAGAATTAGATCGACCCCTGGAAAGTACGGCTTGATCATAGTGATGGATTTGATGTTGGGTAATTTGTGAAAAGAAACTTTCTTCAAATTCTTTAATTTTCCCTTCTTTTTTTGAAATTTCTTTGGTGAGTAGTTCACTTGCTTCATTGGCTTGAATATAACTTGGTAACTGCTGTGTGTCAGAAGCTTTTTTAAGGCTTTGATAAATCTTTAACTCTTGTTCGAGAAGTTTTAGTCTCATCATGGTTGCATCGGCTCTTTTATATAAAGGGATCATCCAAGGTATCACCTGTGATAGATCTAAATTTTTCAGAGCTGTTTGATAGAAGTTGTGAGATTGGCTAAATATTTTTAAGGCTTCTTTATAATGCTTTTTCTTTGAACTCGATAAATGTAAGAACCCCTGTTTGTTTTTTTTGCTAGTCATGACGCCCTGCAAACTTAATTCATACGTTTTGGAGCGGAGCTTACATATTGCAGGAGACTCTAAAGCAAGAAAGATAGCATAGCTGGTATGGAAGTCATATGATTTTAATGAAATACTTAAGCACTCTTCATAAAACTTAAAATTAGCTGCTTGAATTTTTTGTCGATCTCTAGGGGAATCAGATTGCTCATGTTTAAGATTAGCCGGTAATAGAATATCCAGTTTGACGCGCTCAACAAGAGCAATTAAATGATCGTCAAGGGCCTTCTTTGCGCCAAGGAAATTTTTTTCAAAAAAATCTTCTAAGCACAAACGCTGAACTTGTGAGTGCGCAAATAATCTCATGTCTTCTGAAAATTGCTGAGCTGTTGACGTTTGGCCACGAGGCGTTGTGATAGGACTTATCAGAGCTAACGAGCTTTCTCTTTGATTGGTCAAAGAGCGCTCTAACAAACTAGATGAGCGCGCACTTCTTGCCGAGCGAGGGGATGAAGTACCTATTGATTGGGAGCTAAAAGTTGTATCAAGAGGGAGCCGAGTAACAGGCGGTGGTGCTGTGTGCCTGCGCTCATGTGCAAGCGGTATTTGGGCTGGAGACTTACGTAAGAATTTTCTAGCTGATGTTTGACTTGAGACTCTTGGAGATGATGGATCTTTTTTAGAGGCAGCAGGCAATATCGTGTTATTTTCTTCTTTAGATTTGCTCGAACCTTCTTGCATGACGACTCCTCATTGTCCTTAATGATGGATAAGGCTCACAGTATGATTAATTTAAGTGAGCGCGTCTACGCTTATTTTAACACGAGAATGCCTGGAGCCCTATTGGGGATGATTGAGGATAATGAATGATCAGCTCTCAAACCTCAAGGTATCCAGGCTCCCCTCCCCGCTCTAGGCACTTGGGAGTATCGTTGTAAGAAATGGAAAGAATTTAAAGCCAAGGGCCGCTACGAGTGATCCATAAACAAGGACATTGACCCATTGAAAGTTAAACTTCTTATTTAGGATATAGCATAAAGCCACCATGATATAGACCGGGTAAGTAACCGTGACAATTATAGAAATAGCATGGCTAACTTTGTCAAAACCTAAGTTGGCCGTTAGCATGGTTAGTAACAACATGGTTGTAATGCCATATGTGTACGAAAAGTTGAATTTGCCTTGAGATTTGTTGGCCACCTGTAAGGCACTGTCTGTACAGGTAATGATGAGGGCAACAATGGTTGTAACGCAGGCCAAAAAAATAACTAGGCAGGCGATTTTGCTGCCGATACTTCCCAGCGTGGCCATCGCTAGAGCGTTTAAATATAACTCTTTGCTTAGCGGTGTAAGTGTATGCGCGTGCTTACTTGCTGCAATACCTAAACATAGGTACACAACAGCCAAAAGAGCTGCCCCAATCATAGCGGCGTAGACATATGTCTTATTAGCTTTTCCAGGTCTTATATTAGATTGCTTGACCGTTTGCCAAATCGTGACACCAAATAAGAGAGAGGCTAATAAATCCATTGTTTGATAGCCGCTAGCAACCCCTGAAAAGAGATCGCCACGATACTCTATAGGGGGCGTTATCGTTGTGAAGCTAACTAGTGCAATCCCTATTAAAAGGCAAAGCAAGGTTGGTGATAGATATTTGCCTAGCAATCCAAAAGCCGCAAATCGCTTAAGGCATATGAGCAATAAGCTTAGACCAAGCAGCGCGGAGTATAGGCCGAGGGGGATTGTGGGTATAACAGCGTGCAAAGCTTGATAAGACAAAATAACACATCTAGGGGTCGCACCAATGGGGCCTAGTGCGCAAATTAAGATCATAATCCATAAGCTGGCTCCCTTGATGCCAGCACTTTCAAAAACTTTAAATAGATTACCTTTGGCTAACAGGACTGCATACAACCCTAGAAGAGGCGCTCCGATAGCGGTTAAAATGAATCCAAGCCAGGCATCCGTAGAGGCGCCCGCTGTGACACCTAAGTCCATTGGATAAATCACGTTACCAGCCCCAAAAAACATGGAGAAGATAGCAAGGCCAAGGGTAATGTAAGGTGGTAGCAGTGTACGATTAGTCATAAGTCTCTCTAAATTGGGGTCACAAGGTAAAAGGTCAGATTCTGTGTTTTAGTATTGAGTGCCGACAGGCACCATGACCCAATGAGAGACGAGAGAGAAGGTTGACACTAATGTGCTTTGAGTTGGTGCTCCAAGTATAAGATTATGTGTCATTTATCAAATTCCTAAGTAACTAATTATTTTATACCTAACTTACAGTCTGAACACAAGACTGATTTTTAATATATCTCATCTTTCTAAGTTGTTGAAGCCGAGAGTCCATGTTTTAGATAGATGGCTTTATACCAAGATAAGCGGTAAGCGTATTTGTGCAGTCCTTCTGTATAATCAGGAAAGTGAAGTAACCATGAGAGACATGACTATATGCTTATTCAATCGAGTCTTGTAAGAAAGCATTGCATGGATTTTGCTCGCCTTTATCTGATAGATGCTCTAAGAAAAGACGCTTCCAAGAGAAGAGCCGTCGCTCTATCTTCCATGATTTTTGTTGGGTTTCTATTGCTCCACGTTTTTATCTTCCACCACGTTATTTCCATAAGCAATTTTGTGATGTTTTTTGGAATTTATTTAGGTTTTGTTTTGCGTCAATTGCTTAAAGAGCCTTTCGGCAGCCAGGTAGCAGTATCATGCGGCATTGTTGTCGCTTTAGCATTTGTGATGCTTTCGTTTTTCTTTATGATTCTTCTTTAAGCTTCTATTTATGTAAACATTTAGGACTATTATCCTTTTTTGAACCAATTTTTAGTGTCTATTTAACTTTTTTACATGTTGCTTTAACTTTTTTCAAGACATACTCTTAATGAAGTTGAAAGAGGGATTTTATGCAAACATTACACCATGAAGACACGAAAGCTATTGCTGGCGGGGCTGTTTTTGGACCTGCAAGTATCAACGGGAAAGATTCCTTTATTGTGATGCTTAAAGAAAGCGAAACTTTTTACTATTATCACTTCAATAGTGGCACAGGTTATCATTTTGATGATCGCGGCAAGGTCGTCAGTACTCAGGGGCCAGTGCCTGCTGGCGACTATCGAACTTTCATGAACCAAAGTGGTTATCGCTCTTACTTTTTATCGAGTGATTTTTTTGATTAGCTTTTCTCACTTGCCAAGTGAGCTAAAATAAACTCTGCTCGCTGGAAGGGAGCGACTTTAGGCACTTCTAAAACGTCATAGCCCAACTGAAGATAAACGCGATGCAAGCTCTCGCCAAAAGCTTTAGCTTGCTCAAAACTCATAGTTCTATCTTCGTCAGTCGTATAGATAGCTTGCCAAGCAGGAAGCATAAAAACCTGCCTGTGGCATTGATATAATTGGGCAGCTTTTATGGCTGGTGTTGCGTCTAAGCCAAAAAGCTCCATATAACAAATATTATCAGCAAGACTTCGGTCAAATATCGTTGGCTGCTTTGTCTGGGCATGCATGTTGTGTTGTGCGATTGAGCGAGACAGCATAAGCTCACAAAATAATGGTGCATCTTTATCGTAAAGACCTCGTCCATGGATAGAGCGTTGTTCAGATATAATTTGCCTTGCAGGCTCATCAACCACAGTCATGCCTAATGTCTTCAGCTCTTTGAGGACTGTTGATTTGCCACTGCCCATGGCCCCCGTTAGGATATAATAATTGTCTTTTTTCATGACTTGGCTCTACGTAGTTAATATGATGTTATGGAAGATGGCTGTGTCTCTTTTAGTTTGTATAAAGCTTCTAAAGCTTGCTTGGGGGTAAGCTCATCAGGCTCAATGGACTCTAAAAGGTTTTCTAGAGCTGATTTTTCTACGGATTCAAGCGGCGTCTCTATGGCTATATTGGATGTTGCTTTATGATTTAAAGTTTCCAGAGTTTTTAATTTGGCTTGGGCTTTTTTAATGATTATATTGGGGACACCGCTTAATTTTGCGACTTGTAAGCCGTAACTTTGGTTGGCTGGGCCTTTTTCAACTTTGTGGAAAAAACTAAGACCTCTTTCATGCTCTTTGGCATCTAAGTGAACATTGGTCGCGTGTTTTAATTGTTCGGCTAGTATCGTTAGCTCAAAATAATGCGTTGAGAATAAAGTAAAGGCTTGAGTGACTTCGCTTAAGTGCTCAGCCACAGCCCAGGCTAAGGAAAGCCCATCGTATGTGCTTGTACCTCGACCTATCTCATCCATCAACACTAAACTTTCCGGTGTCGCATGGTGTAAAATTTCTGCTGTTTCAGTCATTTCAACCATAAAGGTGGAGCGACCAGACGCTAAGTCGTCTTGGGCGCCAATGCGAGTAAATATTCTGTCGATGGGGCCGATGGTTGCAGCTTGTGCAGGCACAAAAGATCCAATGTGGGCTAGTAAGACGATGATAGCTGTTTGCCGCATATAGGTGGATTTGCCACCCATATTAGGGCCTGTGATGAGTAACATTCTTTCGTTATCTTTAAAGTTTAGGTCATTAGGCACAAAAGCTTCGCTTAAGGCTTCTTCGATGACAGGGTGACGGCCACCTTGAATATGCAAGGTAGGCTTATCGCAAAAGGTAGGTTTGCAATAATTAAGTTGCTCTGCCCGATGGGCAAGGTTCGCTAAAACATCGACTTGTGCAATATATGCGGCGGTGGCTTGCATCTCTCTCACCGCATCACACAAGTTTTCAAGTAGGCTTTGATAGATAGCTTTTTCAAGGCTTAGAGATTCTTCTTTAGCTTTTAAAACTTTATCTTCTAGAGATTTAAGCTCGGTGGTAATAAATCGCTCAGCGTTTTTAAGGGTTTGCCTTCGGTTATATTCTTTCGGTGCTTGAAGCGCCTGAGCTTTACTTATTTCAATATAAAAACCATGAACGCGATTATAGCCAACTTTGAGCGTATTTAAGCCTGTCCGTTTTTGTTCACGCTCTTCAATTTTCTTGAGCAAATCATCATGGTTTGTACTAATGGCTTTGAGTTCATCGAGCTCAGCATCAAATTTTTCTTTGATAACGCCACCGTCTCGAATAATCATAGGTGGATTATCAACAATGGCTTGCTCTAAGAGGTTCGCGATTTCATGATGGGTTCGAATATTTTTGATTCGTGCGGCTAGCGTACTGTCTTTAGGCAAATTTAAGTTGGTTAGCAGTGTTGGGATCGCTTGAAGGCCTGTTTTGAGCCTGATTAAATCTCGTGGTCTCGCTGATTTTAATGCCACACGAGAAAGGATGCGCTCCATATCGCCTATGAGTTGCAAAGTTGTTTGTAGCTCAGGCAAAACAGTATGGTCGAGTAATTCCTGGATGCAATCTAAGCGTTGCATCAACGTTTTATGGTTACGCAGAGGCTTGTTTAACCAACGACTGAGCATGCGCGAGCCCATGGGAGTGCGTGTTTTATCCAGTAGTTTTAGCAGAGTATGCTCTTTACCACCACGCAAATTCTGGCTTATTTCTAAATTATCTCGAGTATGCTTGTCTAAGAATAAACCATCTTGTGGACGCTCAACACGAAGCTTTTGCAAGTGAGGTATCGCTGCCAGCTGGGTCTCATAGGCATATTGTAAAAGACAGCCTGCAGCGGCTGTTGCAATAGGAAACGGACTGAGTCCGAAAGACTCAAGGGTATGGACTTTAAAATGCTCACATAAGTTTTTGATGGCATTATTGAGATCAAAGTCCCAGACAGCTCGGCTGCGCAGACACACAATCTTTTTAAGGCGTTTTCGCTCTTTAAAATCTTCAGGGATCAAACATTCTTTAGGTGCGATCCGTTGTATTTCACTTTCAAATTGCGAAAGGGAATCTAGCTCTGTCAGAGAAAATCGTCCACTGGCCAGCTCAAGATAAGCGATGCCAAATTTTTTGCCTTTCGCAAAAACAGCTGCCACAAGGTTTTCTTCATTGGATTGCAAGAGTGCTTCGTCGGTGAGAGTTCCTGGGGTTAAAAGTCGCACGACTTGGCGCTCTACAGGACCTTTGCTGGTCGCTGGATCGCCAATTTGCTCACAAATGGCAACACTTTGTCCCATATTCAATAGTCTTGCTAAATAACTTTCAGCCGCATGATAGGGAACACCTGCCATGGGAATTGGCTCGCCATTGGCGCGACCTCGATGCGTTAAGGTGAGATCTAAAAGCTCGGCGGCCTCTTTGGCATCCTCAAAAAAGAGCTCATAGAAATCACCCATTCGGTAAAAGAGAAGTTTGTCTTGATGATCTGCTTTAATCGTTAAAAATTGTTGCATCATTGGTGTATGGGCAGAAAGCTCTTGAGCGCTAAGTGGATAATTCATGTTTTACGACTAACTGTTTAATGTTGGAAATTTTGTGATATTTTAACACGGAGTTTTATGAAGTGCTGCAAAGCCAATTCTTAATTAAGTTATTTAAAACATGTAAAAGTACGTATTTTTTGGAATAGCTTTGCAAGTAATTGACGACAGTCTATAATAAGTACAAAAATCAAGAGACATATTTAACACAACGGTAAGGTAGATACGAATGGACGACAATAAAACCAAAGCGCTTGATGCTGCGCTATCTCAAATCGATCGCCAATTTGGTAAAGGCTCGGTAATGAGGTTGGGTGACAAACAAACTATTATTAATGATATTGAAGCCATTTCAACGGGCTCGATTGGGATTGATGCTGCGCTTGGCATAGGTGGTCTGCCAAAAGGGCGAGTTGTTGAAATTTATGGACCAGAATCTTCAGGTAAAACAACGCTGACCTTACAAGTGATTGCAGAATGCCAAAAAATGGGTGGCACAGCAGCTTTTGTCGATGCAGAGCATGCTTTAGATCCCATTTATGCTGAGAAATTAGGCGTTACTTTAGAAGATATGTTGGTTTCTCAGCCAGATACTGGTGAGCAAGCTTTAGAAATTACAGATATGTTGGTGAGAAGTGGTGCTGTTGATTTAGTTGTTGTCGATTCGGTTGCTGCCTTAACGCCTAAAGCTGAAATTGAAGGCGAGATGGGTGATCATCATGTTGGTTTACAAGCAAGGTTAATGTCTCAAGCACTTAGAAAATTGACTGGTAATATTAAGCGCTCAAATACTTTAGTTATTTTTATTAACCAAATTCGTATGAAAATTGGTGTGATGTTCGGTAACCCAGAAACAACAACTGGTGGTAATGCGCTTAAGTTTTATGCTTCTGTACGTTTAGATATTCGTCGTACAGGCGCTATAAAGAAAGGTGAAGAAGTTATTGGTTCTGAAACTCGCGTCAAAGTTGTTAAAAACAAAGTTGCTCCTCCGTTTAAACAAGCTGAATTTGAAATTATGTATGGCCAGGGTATTTCTAAATTAGGTGAAATCATTGCTTACGGTGTTAAGTTTGGTTTGATAGAGAAAGCTGGTGCTTGGTATAGCTGTCAGGGAACTCGTATTGGTCAAGGTAAAGAGAATGTGCGCGAATATTTGAAGGAACATCCTGAATTAGCAGATTCTATAGAGAAAGAGATCAGAGCTAAGTTGTTACCTGATGTGAAAGTACCCGTGGCGTCGGCGTCTAGTACTGAGAAGAAACCGGCTAAGCGAGTTAAAAAGTCGGAATCTGAACCTGAAGACACTGTTGATGCGTAATCGCTTAAGTGAGTGATTTTTAGGACGTTGAGCAAAATGGCAACAAAACTTAAGAATCAGTTGTAATGGCTATGAGTGCTAAGAGCAAAGCTCTTGCATTGCTCGCGCGCCGAGAGCATTCGGTGCACGAGCTTTCAGCCAAGCTTGCGCAAAAAGGTTATGATGCTGATGAGATCGCAGTCGCCATCGAGCAAATGATCCAAGCCAAATATTTAGATGACGATAGATTTATTGGCTGCATGATAAGGTATCGATTATCTAGTGGCTCAGGCCCAAACAAAATTAAGGCGGAGCTTCTGGGGCATGATTTTTCTTCATATCGAATCCAGAGTCACGAAGAGTGGAAGAAAGCCAACTGGCGTTTAGCTGCGTTTCATGCGAAGCAAAAGCGCTTTGGAAGCGAGCTTGAAAGTGATTTAAGGTTAAAAGCTAAGCAACTACAATTTCTAACGCGCCGCGGATTTTATCTAGAAGACGCAAATGCTGCTATTTCTACCTCAGATGAGCTATCATTTTTCGATTAACCACGATAAAATATTAAGAAACTAACTTATCAGGTGTGAAAGATGAGACTGCAGGCATTACGTCGTTTATTTTTTGATTATTTTGAAAAGAATGGGCACACTCTTGTGCCATCAAGCCCACTTATTCCTTATAACGATGACACTTTGTTGTTTGTTAATGCTGGTATGGTGCAATTTAAAGATGTGTTTTTAGGCCGTGAGAATAGGCCTTATATGCGAGCTGTCAGCAGCCAGCGTTGCGTTCGTGCTGGTGGCAAACATAATGATTTAGAAAATGTAGGTTATACAGCTCGTCATCATACTTTTTTTGAGATGTTAGGTAATTTCAGTTTTGGGGATTATTTCAAGAAAGAAGCTATTCAACTCGCCTGGGATTTTATCACTAAAGAGTTAAGCATTCCCAAAGAGAAATTATGGGTGACTGTTTACACCCAAGATGATGAAGCGGCAGATATTTGGCTTAACGATATTGGTGTTCCAAAAGATCGTCTTTCTCGGTGCGGGGAAAAAGATAACTTTTGGTCCATGGGAGATACGGGGCCATGTGGTCCTTGCACTGAAATTTTTTACGATCATGGCGAAGATGTTCCAGGAGGGCCGCCAGGCACACCCGAAGAAGATGGCGATCGGTATATAGAAATTTGGAACTTAGTTTTTATGCAATATAATCGAGCTGCCGATGGCTCGATGACGCCACTCCCTAAACCTTCGGTTGATACTGGTATGGGTTTAGAGCGGTTAGCAGCCGTGGTTCAAGGTGTCCACAGTAATTACGAGGTGGATTTATTTCAAGTCTTAATCCGAGACATTGCTGACATTGTTGGATGCCAAGATTTGGCTCAGCAATCGTTGCGCGTGATTGCCGATCATATTCGCTCAGTTGCTTTTTTAATGATTGATGGTGTTGTCCCTACGAATGAAGGGCGAGGTTATGTTTTAAGACGAATCATGCGACGGGCCATCCGTCACGGTTTTAAAGTTGGTGCCAAAGAAGCTTTCTTTCATCGTTGTGTGGCTTCTTTAGTTTCTGAAATGGGTGAGGCCTATCCAGAGCTTGTTGAAAAGCAAAGTTATATCGAAAAAATTATTTTAAAAGAAGAGCGCCAATTTGAGAAAACGCTTGATCAAGGTATGAAAATCTTAGAAGCAGATCTCTTAAAATTAAAAGATAAAACCATCCCAGGTGACGTCATTTTCAAGTTATATGACACTTATGGCTTCCCTATGGATTTAACGGCTGATATTGCAAGAGAGCGAGGCTTAAAGATTGATGAGCTAGGATTTGAGCAAGAAATGACAAGCCAGCGAGAGCGTGCGCGTGCGGGATCTCAATTTCAAGGAGATTATCACCAGCTTAATCATGATCTTGGGACCACTGATTTTGTTGGGTATCAAGATCTGGATTATCCAGTCTGCGTGAGTGCCATTATCAGAGATGGTGAACTTGTCTCGTCGTTAAAGGCTGGTGAGCAAGGCGCAGTTGTTTTAGATCAGACTCCTTTTTATGCCGAGTCTGGTGGTCAGGTAGGTGATAAAGGCGCTCTTTTAGCCAATTCAACAGTTTTTAAAGTACAAGATACACAAAAAGCACAACATGCTCACCTGCATCTCGGTGTCCTAGAGAGTGGGTCGCTTCAAGTTGGAGATAAGCTCCAGGGGCAAGTTGAGTCTTTTTCTCGCCAACAAACTCGCTTGAATCATTCCGCAACGCATTTATTACATGCCGTACTTCGCCAAGTTTTGGGAGAGCATGTTCAACAAAAGGGATCGTTAGTTTCTCCGGAAAGACTGCGATTCGACTTCACTCATGACGATAGTGTGACGCCAGAGCAGTTGGCCATAATCGAAACTTTGGTTAATGATCAAATACGTTTGAACACGACGGTTAAAACGCAAGAAATGAGCATGAAGGAAGCTTCAAAAGCTGGAGCTATGGCCTTGTTTGGGGAAAAATACGGCGATAAAGTTCGTGTTTTAAGTATGGGAGACAAGTTTTCAGTAGAGTTATGCGGTGGTACCCACGTTAATCGAACTGGGGATATTGGCCTTTTTAAAATCACCCAGGAATCTGGTATTGCAGCAGGCGTGAGACGTATTGAAGCTTTAACTGGGGTTGGAGCTTTTAGATATCTATCAGCCAGTGAGCAGCAGTTAAATAGCTTATGCTCTGTTTTGAGAGTTGATAGAAAAGCCGCTACCGAAAAATTAAGTCAGTTAATCGCAAAAGTTAAACAGCTTGAAAAAGAGAATGAAATTTTAAGCGTTAAAGCGGCTAGCGCTAAGGGTGATGATTTATCAGATCAAGCAGAGTTAATTGGCGATATAAAAGTACTATCTTATAAATTGCCACAAGGCGAACCTAAAATGCTGCGCGGTCTTTTAGATACCCTAAAAAGCAAAATTGGCTCAGGTGTTGTTGTGCTTGCAGTTGCTAACGCAGATAAAGTTAGTGTTATTGCTGGCGTCACTAAGGACAAAACAAGTACTTTTTCTGCAGGAGAGTTGGTCAACTTTGTTGCTCAGCAGGTTGGTGGAAAGGGGGGAGGTAGGGCTGATATGGCTCAAGCTGGCGGGAATCAACCAGAAAACCTTGATAAAGCGCTTAAATCTGTGTTTGATTGGGTAAAAGACAGAATTTAGGTTTCCAACCATATTGGTTGAATTTTCACTTCGTGATAGACTTTCGCGCTGCAATGGAAGAAACGGATGACACTTATTGTACAAAAATTTGGTGGGACATCAGTTAAGGATACAGCTTGTATCCAACATGTTGCCAGATTGGTTTCTCAAACAAGAAAACAAGGGCATAGCGTTGTTGTTGTTGTTTCCGCTATGGGTGGAAGCACCGATAAACTTGAAGCGATGGCATTTGATATATCGGACAGTCCTGCCCCAAGAGAGCTCGATGTTCTGTTATCAACTGGCGAACAAATGACGATGGCTTTATTGGCCATGGCATTGAATCAACTGGGATGCTCTGCGAAATCGTATACCGGTGCCCAGGTGCCGATATTGACTGAAAGTGTGCCGAATAAAGCACGAATTTTAGATATCGACGATATTAAAATTCGTCATGATTTGGCGGCGGGTCATGTCGTTGTTGTTGCAGGGTTTCAAGGTGTTGATGCTCAGCAAAATATTACGACCTTGGGTCGTGGTGGCTCGGATACCACAGCGGTCGCCTTGGCTGCTGCTTTGGATGCTGATGAATGCCAGATATTTACGGATGTCGATGGTGTTTATACGACAGATCCACGAGTAGTTCCAGAGGCTAGGCGCATGAGCCGAGTGACCTTTGAAGAAATGTTAGAGCTAGCAAGTTTAGGGGCCAAAGTCTTACAGATTAGGGCAGTTGAGTTTGCTGGGAAATATAATGTTCCTTTAAGGGTTAAATCGACTTTTCAAGAAGGGCCGGGTACGTTAATTACGTTTGAGGAAAATAACATGGAAGAGCCAGTTGTTTCTGGTATCGCGTTTAACCGTGATGAAGCTAAGCTTATTATTCGCGGTGTTCCGGATGTTCCGGGCGTAGCTGCTAGCATATTGTGTCCCATTAGTGATGCCAATATTGAAGTAGATATGATTATTCAAAACCAAGGAATTGGTGACACGACAGATTTCACTTTTACAGTGCATCGTCGTGACTATAAGAAAGCTTTGCTTCTTTTGAAAGAAGTTTGCAAAGCGGTTAGTGGAACGGATGTGATTGGAGACGATAAAATTGCCAAGCTTTCTTTGGTAGGTGTAGGTATGCGATCTCATGCGGGAATAGCCAGTACCATGTTTAAAGTATTTGGCGAAGAAGGGATCAATATCCAGCTGATATCAACTTCAGAAATTAAAGTTTCTGTGGTTATGGACGAAAAATACTTAGAGCTGGGCGTGAGAGCGTTACATGCAGCTTTTGGTTTGCATCAAGCACCTATTGAGGAGAACACGGCGGCCTGATTCTAATAACAGAGATGGTTGCCAACTGAAGGAGTATTCATGCTTATTTTAACAAGACGCGTTGGTGAAACGCTGATGATTGGTGACGAAGTCACAGTGACGGTGCTTGGTGTGAAAGGTAACCAAGTTCGTATAGGGGTTAACGCTCCAAAAGAAATCTCTGTTCATCGTGAAGAAATCTACCAAAGAATTCAAGATGAAAAGAACGGCGTTGCAAATCCTGGGTCAGGGGCAGAAGGTAGCGAATAAGTCTTTTCAAAAGGCTATCTTTCGTG
>CAYGPI010000053.1:11931-19903 GCA_964351745.1 uncultured Francisellaceae bacterium | reverse complement strand
CTCTTCTGCTTCCTTTTGCCATGATGTTACTCCTGCTACTTATAGTTATGGATCAAAATGTGCGCCCATCATAGCGAAATGAAAACAAAAATGAAATGGGTTATTTGTAACTACTATCAACCAAAAGGTTAATTTGTGTATCAGATTTGTTGCAAACTTGCCGGATAGAAAATTTTACTTGACGAACTAGGACCTTAACAGGTTTAATAGTTGCCCTCTGGCCAGATAGCTCAGTTGGTAGAGCAAAGGATTGAAAATCCTTGTGTCCCTGGTTCGATTCCAGGTCTGGCCACCATTCTAAAAGACTTACGCAGCTTCCCTTTCTAGGAACTGGCTAAGCAAGAAATTCTCTTTTTCTCTTGGAAGTCTATTTTCCTCTGAGCATGAAGTGCTCTTTTCCCAACGATGCAATGTATAGTCGCCTTTAGATGAAATATGTAGCACCACTATTTCAGTCATCACATTTATTAGAAAATCTCGACCACCAAACCTTGGATTTAAATCATGACGTGTTGTCACAAGGCAGCCATTTAATTTAATAAATGCCGCCATAGATTCCGGCTTCTCGCTCATGATGAATTTTGCATCAAAGGTTTCTTGTGATAGGTAACCTTTATGATGCCGTATGCGATCAATAGCTAGTTTGTAAATTGACATGAGGTCTCCCGTCCTTAGGCTCCACTCTTAACAATATAACTAAGTTGTCAAAATCAAATCAACAACGAAGTCTACCGAAATTAGGTAAGATAAACAGCATCTAGGCAGTAGGGGATAATCTAGTTTGAACTAAAGATAACTATTCTAATCAAAACTTAGTATTGATATTTAAATGGACAGTTCATACTGTTTATATTCACTTTAGCGTCTATTTTAATAGATATAACTTGCATAATATTTGGCATTTTTTGCAAAAGTATACCATCCATAGGCTTCAGAATACCCTGTATATTCAGAGGCAACCGCTGTTGCTAAAGCACCAGCACCAAAAGCAAAAGATACCAAGCCAGCTGTAACCAATCCTTTGTTGCCCTTTGCTAACCCTGCACAAACCAAGGCGGCGCCTTCTAGGCTAAGGGTCGCGCCACTAACTGCTAAGGTGTAAATGCCCGCATCAGTCTTAAAACTTGATCCAGAAATACTATTTAATTCTACTGGGCCTAGGAGCCTCATAAGTCATACCATCCTTACCAGTTAAAAGTTGTCCGACTATACCAGGTCACGCAGAGAATAACAAGTTAGCTGACATATAATATCAAGGAATATGTAGGGTTTTTCCAATATTTTTAGTCATCAAACTTTAATTTACTTGCTTTTGGGGCTCTGTTGATTAATATAGGTGCTCAATCATCTTTAATAGGTTACGGCATCATGCTTGATTCTTCTTCTCCGGTTGCTGTCAGACAAGCCCCGAATGAATATTTAGTTGTATCTTCTCATGGAGATGGCAATTGCCTTTTCAACTCTTTTGTCTTAGGTGTTGCCCAAGATATTCGCACGCAAGCAAGTGAAGAGAAATGGCTCTCTATATTCAAGCAAAATATCTATAAAAAGCATTATGTTGACTTAATCAATCAATTTAAAGAGCAAGTCTTTCCAAGAAGTAAAAGCTTCCCTAAAGTTAGCACCAAAACACCAGCAGATAAATTGTTTGCTCAATTTAAGCAAATGTTTAATCACTTTGACATAGCCAACGAAAAACACAAATTAAGCCTACAAAAAACATTAAGCCCTATTTTAAGATCAATTGTGGCTGCTGGTGCACAAAACAATAAACTTCTGGTACTTGATAAAGATGACAAAAAGGTTTCTTTAACCAAACTCCTGGATAAAACCTTTAAAGATGTTCTTCAAGAAGAAGTTCTGACTTACATTGAAGGTCACAAAGAATCTCATGGTTTCTTTCAAGATCATCCTACTTTTCGAAGAAAGCTAAGCACTCTTTTCAAAAGATTTGATGCAGAAAAACTCGTAGAAGACAGCCATGCAGCCCTTAAAATAGATTCAACCTTGCGAGAGATTGATGGGCCTAATTTGATTTTCAACATCTCTGAGCTGCTCAAAGAAGGTGCCTTTGATTCTGATAAAGAGCTAAAAGAAGATTTAAGCGATTTGATACCAAAGAATGCGCACACGTTAGCATCTCTGACGAATCCCAAATCAAAACAAAAAGCAGAGCAGGCAGCTAAACTAGAAGAAAGGTTAAAGGTTGTCATCGATGAATATCATGAATGGTATACGGATCATGGTCGCCCAGAGCAATATATTAAGCAAGCACTTGCCTCTAGAGTCAAAAATTATCAGGCTTGGTTTGATAAAACAGGTAAAAAAGCATTTTTTAACCATAAAAAGTATGGTTTAGCGACTGATTCTAGCACAACAGATACTTTTGCTCTGCAAATGCTTTCCGTTTTGTTTGGTGTGACTTGTTTATCTAAGCTGAAATCTGCCGCTAAGACTAAAGAAGAGCTTTCCATTCACTCTGATGAGAAAGCGTGGAATATTGCTCACCGTTTTTATAATCCAAAAGAGTCTGAGCCTAACTATGCCATCAAAGACACCGACCTTTTGATCCGTGTCAGTCATACTGGCGCGAATCATTGGGAAGCCTGTTTCCCTCTGGTCGGTGAATTAAAGGCTCAAGTCGAAGCTAAAATTTCACAAAAACCAAAACAAACTCAACCACCAAGACTCTTTACGGGCTCTCACTACCCTATATCACAAGCACCTGCTAGTGGTCTCATGTCTGTTGGTGTTGGTCTTATCACAGCCGCTCTCACCGGGGCAGCTTGTGTGACAGCTAGCCTCTCATTGCCTGTGACATTAGCCTTATTAGCCTCTAATTTCCTTTTAGGGTTATTTGCAACTGATGTTTATACTTTCAGAACAACGAACCAAAGCGCTATACCTGAGGACACAATCAAAGCAAAAGATGGCCTAGAGGCAAAAAAAGTTTCTGGCTCTGCACCAGAGGTTAGTCCGAAACCTATTGTAACAAACTTTGATTCTAAGAGAGTGGCTAGCAATGATTCATCGGCTCCGGAACATCTCTCTGAAGGTGCTAAACAAGCTAAGAAAAAAGCTGCTTCAAGCCCAAAATAAACGTGATACATTTCGCTGAGCGTTAATCGCTCAGCAATGTTTCTTTCTCAAAATGAGCCAAGGCTAACTCTTTAGCTTTGGCCACATTCTCTGGCATGGAAATTTCTCTTACTTTAAGCAAACCTTCAGATTCATATTTTTCAAACCAAGCTGGTGTAAGATTATCTTGCTGAAGATAACCAGGGCTCATAACATCTAAGAAAACAGTTGGCTCAACAGCTTTCATACTATGTAGATTCACCCCTTTCTCAGTGATTAAATCATACATGCCTTCACCCATTTTGACTGAAGATTCAAGATGAATGATATGACTACCTGGATCACCATTCTCGTAGCTATAAAATTCTACCTGCAAAGCGCCCCTTAGAACGTACATAAAAACCTGGGTTTGTGGATGATCATGCAAAGGGAGACTTTCTCCCGTCTCAAGTGTGATTCGCAATGTTTGCATCGCATCTGATTTATTGAGAATTTCGAAATGCATATCGCTCTCCCTGAGATAACTCTTCAACAGATTTTGTGTCTATGGCTCGTGAATGAGCAAGCTTGCTATGAGCTAAGAAAACTGATGATGCTCCTTGTTTTTTTAAAGCTCTAGCTTGATTGGCTTCACCCATGAATCTTTCTATAGCCTGAGGATCTTTTATGACACCTTTTGACAAAACATCACATCCTTCCTCGGTAATTCGCACAACATCTTCAATACGAATACCTATCCCTCGCCATTTTTTATCAACAGCAGCATTATCTGGTTGTATATAAATGCCTGGCTCTACCGTCAAAACCATATTTGGCTCATACTTTAACCAACCATCAAGCCCAGAAATGCTCATTGGATCATGGACATCCAAGCCAACCCAATGCCCTATCGAATGTGGGTAGAACTGCTTTAATCCACCACTTTCAAAGATATCATTAGGCTCTCCTTTCAACAAACCCAATCTCAACAAGCCATCGATCATAACCATGGAGGCGGCTTTCTCGACAGCATAATGCGTGCTGCCTGGTATACATGCCGCAATGCCTGCCAATTGAGCTTCTAAAACTATCTCGTAAAGTTGGCGTTGCTCTCTTGTAAACTTACCATTAACGGGGAATGTTCTGGTGATATCGGAAGCGTAATATTGAAACTCACAACCGGCATCAACTAAAACCAAATCCTTGGCTTTGAGCGTCGCTGTGTTATCCTCATAATGTAAGCAGCACCCATTATCACCACTGCCAACAATCGTTGGATAGGCTAAGCTCTGCGCCCCTTTAGAGCGACAATAACCATCAAAGATCCCTTGTAAATAGCCCTCTGTTTTACCCTCTCTAGATCTTCTCATTAATTGAAGATGAGCCCTGGCTGAAATATCACATGCTTGCTGAATGAGCTCTATTTCGTTTGGAGACTTAATCAATCTTAATTGATGAATAAGCGGTGTAACGTCCTCCAATTTTCTTGGAGCACTTAATAACTTACCTGCAACAAAGGCTTCCCTTCGAGCTTGCATGCCTTTTAACTTAGCTTGCTTGCACCACTGTGCGACCTGCCCCATCAACTCGGTATCTTCAAGAGAAAAATAGATTTTATCTTTCCCTAACAATAAACTTGGAATATATTCGTCTCTCTCACTATATTTCTTGGCTATATCAAATTTCAAATGGGTCACAGCGCCTTCTACCCCCATAAGCTTGCCTGTCCAAATTTCTTTACTGGGATCTTTCTCCTGCAAGACAAGATGCTCGACTAATTTATCTGCTGTCTTCTCAAGAATAATGATTGCATCAGGCTCAGTAAGTCCGCTAAGCCAGTAAAAACTGCTCTCTTGTCGATAAGGGTATTCATTATCATGATTTCTGACTTTGTGTGGCGACGCAGAAAAAATAGCGACGCTACCTTCCGACATTTTGGATAATAGAGTTTTACGGTTTTGAGCATGGTCAATCATCCATTTACATCCTTGTAATGGCTAGTAAGATCTCTATAGAAATCTAAAATGTGCATTCTCGGCAACTTTCCAACAGAAAATATTGAATTTTAAAAAAGACTATGTATAGCTAGCCATGAAGTTGTACACATAGGATTTGGTTAATTTTCTAATTATATAAGAGTTAAACAACTACTTTAGAAAGGCCACCAATGACTTGTAACTCATTGATTTTTAGATGATTTAAAAGTTGTCAATATTGATCGCAAAAAAAACTTATACTTTTTTTTATTGAAAAAATGATATGAATAACATTAAGTCCACAAGGTTATCCACAGGCAAGCGCAACATATTCACATACTGGAGAGCTGAATTAGTTTTTATTAGGAAGTTTACTTATTAAATCTGACCAGTCATAATTTTTATCACTAACTGCAAATAGTCCTTGTATAAGCCAAGGAGCTTTTGATTTGTAAACAAATTCATTTAACTGCATGTCAAATATTTCCCCTCCAGCTGCTCTAAGGACACAGTGCGCTGCCGCAATATCCCAATTACGACAGGGAGTTAACCTTGGGTAAATATCAGCGCAACCTTGTGCTATCTCACAGAACTTAATCGCACTACCGCGTGGCAGTATCTCGAGACCCTCAATATCTTCAAGAGATCTAACTAAATTTTTATTTGGATGAAAGCGACTCACCAAAGCTGTCATGTTATTTACATCCAGAGCCCTTACATGCAGGGGGGAGACGTCATGACCACAAAGCTTTGCGCCACCATCAGGGCTTGCATAATAAGTGACGCTACTATGTGGTGCATGCACAACGCCTAAAATTGGTTGCTGATTTTCCATAAGAGCAATGTTCACGGTATAGTCGCCCGTTTTATGAATAAAATCTCGCGTGCCGTCAAGTGGATCAACGCACCAATACCGACCTTGTGGGCATTTGAATCCTTTTTCAGATTCTTCAGACAAAATTGGATACAAATGACCAATATCACTCAAGGCTAATAACCCTTGATGAATGATTTTATCCGCGGCCAAATCTGCGTTAGTCACAGGACTATCATCTAACTTATGCTCTATCTCTAAAGACAATGCATTTTGCTCTATAGCAGCACCCGCTTCTAGTGCAATTTGGATACACCGCTGCACAAGCGGCGCCCAACTCATCGTTTTGCCAAATGTTGTTGAACTAAATAAAGAGCAGCTATCGCTCTCCCTTCATGAAAGTCTTCTCTTTCAATTAGCTCATCCATTTTATTGATCTCCCAAGAAACAACTTCTATTGGTTCTGGCTCATCTCCTTCCAACTTAGACTCTCTTAAATCTTCAGCCAAAAAGATGTGCATTCGAGTGGAGCTATAACTAGGTGACTGAGTTACAGACCTTAACAAGGTTAACTGATTTGAAGCGTAACCAATCTCTTCTTGAAGCTCTCGATTAGCTGCCTCTAATGGGGTCTCCCCAGCATCCACCTTCCCTTTAGGCAAGGTTAAAACATAATCCTCAATCCCAACACCATACTCTCGAATAAGCAACATCGTCTCATTATCCAGCATAGGTACCACCATAACGATGCCATGTGGCCATTGCTCAAACCTCTGGAAAACTCTCTTTTCACCATTACGAAATTCTAAGCTAACTTTCTCTATATTGAAGAGAGGCGTTTCAATGAATTTAGCTACCTCTAAAATTTTAGGCTTTTGTCGAAGAGGAAGCACACTTAAATCATTTTTCATGATGTCACCAAGTTTTTCATAATGAAAATTAGTATACAATTTGCGAATTCATTTTGACACAACCATGAAGGGATAAGTCATGGATCAAAAAACCATTCGACTGGATAAGTGGTTATGGGCTGCAAGGTTTTATAAAACTCGCACCCTTGCCCAAAAAGCAATCACGCATCATCAAGTTCTTGTCAACGGCCAAAAAGCTAATCCATCGCGCGGCCTGACAATTGGGTTATTAGTGACGATAAAGGCAAAGGAAAAACTCAGTGTTTACGAAGTCAAAGGGATCTGCCAACAAAGAAGACCATATATCGAAGCCAAAGAGCTCTATGAGGAAACACAAGAAAGCCAAACTCGAAATCAGGCTCTTGAAAAAGAGAAAGCTTCTCTTAACATATCCAATATTGCCCCAAAACCAGACCGTCGCCCAGATAAAAAATCTAGGCGAAAGTTACGAGATATGAAAAGAAATCTAGACTGAGTTAAGCACTTGGACGAAAAGCAGGCACAGAGCAAGCTTCCGTCTCAAATAAAGATTTGAGCTCATTCGTTTTAAACTGTTTACGATGCTTTCTTATCAAGGCTTTAAACGGCTCTATACTATGATCCGACTGAATCTCTACCTTAAGTTTTTCAACATCATGACTAAACATCATTGGTTTTAAAATCTTTTTAAGATCATGGCGCGATAAGACTATCCCTTTTGTCGCTAAATATCTTTGAATACGGATCTTACATCCCTTGCGCGCTTGTTTCGCCGGACCTAGCACATCTTCAATGTCTGGATGCCTTTTAAGATCACTAAACGTAAGAGCTCCGAAATTAGCGGCTTTCTTAAAACGCCAACGTAAACTCTTTTGATGATCAATAGGCTTATATCTATCGCCTTCTTCAATCTTGTATGGCTTTTTATCAACGGTGTTATCTTTTAAACATGAGCTAATATAAGCTTTTAAATTTGTGCTTCCTGGCTCTGAAGAAAAAATTTCTTTCAAGAGGAAAGAGCCATTGCGGAAAATAATATCGAGAGCACTGAAGATTCGAAAAGTATCTGCTTTGTGATCAGTCATCATCTCATTATTGTCAACCCAGTTCGCCAAAGGCTTCAAACAAGCATCTAGAAACCTTCCAAGCACCACGGGAGCGACCCAAGACGCTTTTGCCCAATCCGTCATAGGATGTGCATAAGGGGCTCTTGGAGGGGTCGCGCGGTGTGGGTG